>DATHQA010000213.1:0-2148 GCA_035483375.1 Rhizomicrobium sp.
CGCAAGCCCGATTCGACGCAGAGCTATCTCGCCCGCGGCGTGCTCGAGCCCGCGAGCGATCCCGCCGACTGGATGGACAAGACCGTCATGGATATCGACCACGCGCGCATCCGCGAGGTCGATGTAGCCCCGGCGCTGGGCACGCCCTATACCGTGCTGCGCGACAAGCCCTCCGATGCAGATTTCCATCTCGCAAGCGTGCCGCGCGGGCGCGAGGCTTTGATCCCCAGCCCCGCCGATGATGTCGCCTCCGCCATCACCGGCTTCGCCTTCGACGACATCAGTGCTGCGAAGAATTTCGATTTCTCCAACGCCTCGCGCGTCACGGTCAAAACCTTCGACGGCCTCACCGTCACGGTCGCGCTGATTCGGCAGGGCGCGGACAATTGGGCCGAGGTCGAGGCCGAAGCCGCCCCCGGAAACCCAGGCGTCGGCGCGGAAGCCCGCGCCATAGATGCGCATGCCGACGGATGGGCTTATAAGCTGCCTGCTTATAAGGCGCAGCAATTCATGATCAGCATCGAAAGCCTGTTGAAACCGGTCGCGAAAGCCAAGCCGTGAACGCGGAAGCCCCCACGCAAGCGGGCGCGGAGACGGCGTCCGTCTTCCTGCGCAATCTCTGGTACATGGCCGGGCTGGCGCGCGGTGTGGCGCGCGGGCAATTGCGGCGGCAGATTCTGCTCGGTGAGCCGGTACTCGTCGGGCGCATGCGCGATGGCAAGGTGTTCGCGCTGCGCGATATCTGTCCGCATCGCGGCGTGCCGCTTTCGGCGGGGCGCGTAGCCGATGAAACGGTCGAGTGCCCCTATCACGGCTGGCGTTTCCGGGCCGATGGCGTGTGCGCGGCGATCCCCTCGCTCGTCGAAGCTCAGGACATGGACCCCGCACGCATCCGTGTGCGCGCCTATCCTGCTGTGGAGCAGGACGGGCTCATCTGGATCTACATGGCAGCCCCCGGCCACGAGACGGCCACACCGCCCAACGCGCCGCCGAAAGTGCCTATCGCCAACGCGAAACCGCGTTGGATCGAAAGCCAGACCTTCCACTGCAATATCGATCACGCCGTCATAGGCCTCATGGACCCCGCGCATGCGCCTTACGTGCATGGCCGCTGGTGGTGGCGAAAAAAGCCGCGCGTGAAGGCGAAGGATTATGCGCCGCTGCCGACAGGCTTCGTGATGACGCGCCATGCGCCGAGCAAAGCCGCGTACAAAATCCTCGGCGGCGGTGTGACGACAGAGATCACGTTCGAGCTGCCGGGCACCCGCTTCGAGAATATCGCACGCGGCGGACGCGCCAACGATGTCGTGGGCCTCACCACCTGCACGCCCATCGATGCGGACACGACGCAGGTGACGCAGGTGTTCTACTGGCCGGCATGGCTCGGCTTCATCAAGCCGTTCTTCGACATGCTCGGTCCCGTGTTCCTCGGCGACGACCGCCGCATGGTGGAACTCCAGCGCGAGGGCCTGAAGTTCAACCCTCGCCTCATGCTCATCCAGGACGCCGACATGCCCGCGATCTGGTATCACCGGCTCAAGAAAGCCTGGGCGGAATCGGTGGCGACCGGCGCGCCCTTCGCCAATCCTGTGCAGGAAACGACGCTGCGCTGGCGCAGCTAAGAACCTTCCGCTCGCTATGAAATGACTACCGCCGTAAGCGAACGAAATAACTGACGAGCGCGACCAGTCCAAACACTAGCGCGGGAAAAAGTATCGCGACAGCGATAGGTGGATAAACTCCATTTGACGACCCCATTCTGGGCGCGATGATAAAGAACAATGCAGCTAAGCATGTGGCCAATGCCCACATCTTCAAAACACTTGCGCCCGCCTGCTTTTTCGTTTCCTCGGGAAATGCACCCTGTTCCGGCCAACGTCCCGGCAAAGATCGGGCTAGTCGATCCGCAACATGTGCAAAGATCGTCAAATTTCCAACGTTTCCTAATCGTAGTCTGGCCAACTTCCAAAAATAACGATCCTTTCTTTCGATTCTAATTTCGCTCCAAGGCACGAAGAAATCTCGGTTGAACACCCCAAAAATTCTAAGTATCCCGACGCGCAAACCGGAGGGGCACACGTCCAATCGCAACAGCCCGCGCATGTGGACTCCCACCCCCATCGAGCCGGACTGAAATCTTAGCCTGAG
>DATHQA010000214.1:0-2049 GCA_035483375.1 Rhizomicrobium sp.
ACCGCGAAGAATGCGGCACGGAAGAGCAGGAAGGTTTCGATAAATGGCTCGCGGCATCCTCCGCGCACAGGCTTGCCTATCTTCGCGTGGAAGCGGCATGGAGCCGTGCACACAGATTGAGTGCGCTCAAGCGTCCGCTGGCCGATATGAAACATATAACTTCGCGAAAACCATCTTTGTTTTTCAAAGCGCTCGCCGCCGTTTCGGCGACCGCTGTTCTAGGCGTGGGATTGGCTCTCTATCTGACAAAGCCAACAACGTCCGTCTACACGACTTCGCTTGGCGAACATAAAACCATCGCTTTGTCCGATGGATCGACGGTCGACCTAAACACTAATTCGATTTTGCGTGTGGAGGAAAGCCGAGCGCAGCGAACCGCCTGGCTTGAAAAGGGCGAAGCATTCTTCCAAATCAAACATGACAAGGTGCATCCCTTCCTTGTGATTGCGCAGTCGCATCGTGTGACGGATCTTGGCACAAAGTTCCTCATGCGCGCGGATGCGCGGCGACTGAAGGTTTCCCTGATTGAAGGCCGAATTCGCTTCGATGAGTCGGAGAACGCTTCCAAAGCTCTGTTCCTGTCACCCGGTGAATCCATCGTCGCAAGTCAAAACGGCGTTGCGATAATGCGCGATTCTGCGCGCGATCTTACAAAGGCGCTTGGTTGGCGGCGAGGGCTGCTCATCTTTGATGACGAAACGCTCGCCGACGCGGCAGCGGAGTTCAACCGGTACAATCGCGAGAAAATCGTGGTCACAGATGCGTCCGTGGCGCAGCTGAAAATAGACGGGACGTTTCAAGCTAGCGATCCGGCGATGTTCACGCGTGCCGCGAAACAGCTTTTCGATCTGCGCATAGAAGATCGCGGCGGCACGAAAGTGATCTCGCGTTAAAGGACCAAACAGGTGGAATCACGAATTGGGGGCATGGCCGTGAAGTTGATAAAATTAACATTTTCTATGTCCGCGATCGCTGGGATATTGGCTACCGCGGCGCTGGCGACGCAGTTCGACATACCCGGCGGCGATCTGAAGAGCGCGCTTGACGCCTATGCGAAGCAGGCGGGTGTTGCGCTCATCGTTTCAGCCGATGCGGTCAGGGGCGCGCGCACCAATGGCGTGAAGGCGGATATTTCCGCCGATGCAGCACTTTCCCGCATTCTTGCCGGAACAGGTTTTATCCCCCGCAGGGATTCCGGCGCCGTCGTGATCATTCACGCCGACCACGCCGCGCTCGAGAACGCCGCGCAAATGGAACTGGCGGTCGGTTCTGCGCCCGCAACAAGCGGGGCGCTCGAAACCGTCACCGTCACATCCTCGAAAATCGGCGGCGATGTCCAGAATATTCCGATTTCCATCACAGCGCTCAGTCAAGAGCAATTGACCTCTACGCAAACGGCTGGCGGACCGGACCTCGTCAAGCAAGTACCGAATATGAGCTTCACGAAAACCAACTTCAGCGGTTACAGCATTCAATTGCGCGGCATCGGTACGCAGGCGATTTCCGTGACGACCGATCCGGCAGTGGCGGTTGCGTTCAACGACATCCCGTTTATCCGCAATCATTTCTTCGAGCAGGAATTCTACGACGTTTCGCAAGTTGAAGTTCTGCGTGGGCCGCAGGGTACACTCTATGGCCGCAATGCGACGGCGGGCGTCGTCAATCTCGTTTCCGCCAAACCGTCAGATCAATTCGAGGCGATGGCCTCCGCCGATATCGGCAATTACGGCAATCGCCGTTTCGAAGGCATGATCAACATTCCCATTGTGGACGATCGTGCCGATCTGCGCGTCGCAGGTGAGTGGACCAAGCGGCAAGGTTATTCCTTCAATGCGCTCGATGACCAGCGCGTCGACGGCCGCGATCTGTGGTCAGGCCGCATAACGCTCGGCGTCAAGCCGATAGAAAATCTTCAGGCTTATCTCGTCTGGGAACATTTCTCCGAAGACGACGATCGTATGCGCACGGCCAAACAGCTTTGCAAAACCGATCCGACGCCGGCGGAGATTGCCGGCGTACCGGTCGCCGATGGTTCCATCGCGGCGTATT
>DATHQA010000215.1:0-3705 GCA_035483375.1 Rhizomicrobium sp.
TTTCGAAGTCGGCAGGCGCCACAACCTGCCGCAAATCAGCGTGCTCGATAAAGAAGCCTCGCTGGCGTTGGTCGGCAACGAAGACTATCTGCGCGGACTTCCCGAAGGATCGGCGGAACTCGCGGCAGAACTGAATGGCCTTGACCGTTTTGTTGCGCGCAAACAGATCGTGGCGCGCATGGAAGATTTCGGCTTCCTGGAGCGGATCGAACCGAATACGCACATGGTGCCGCACGGCGACCGCTCCGGCGTCGTGATCGAACCCTATCTGACCGACCAATGGTACGTCGATGCCAAGACGCTGGCTCAGCCTGCGATCGCGGCCGTGCGTAACGGGACGACGACCTTCGTTCCGAAGAATTGGGAAAAGACCTATTTCGACTGGATGGAGAATATCCAGCCCTGGTGTGTCTCTCGTCAGCTTTGGTGGGGTCATCAGATTCCGGCGTGGTATGACGCCGACGGAAAAATCTACGTCGCGGAATCCGAAGAAGAAGTGTGGAAGCTTGCGGGTGGTAAAACACTTACGCGCGATTCCGATGTTCTCGACACATGGTTTTCCTCCGCGCTGTGGCCATTCTCGACGCTGGGCTGGCCTGATGAAACGACGGAGCTGAAACGCTTCTATCCGACATCAGTTCTCATCACGGGCTTCGACATCATCTTCTTCTGGGTTGCCCGTATGATGATGATGGGCCTGCATTTCATGAACGATGTGCCCTTCCACAAAGTGTTCATCCACACGCGCGTGCTGGACGAGAAGGGCCAGAAGATGTCGAAGACGAAGGGCAATGTCGTCGATCCGCTGGAACTCATCGATGAATATGGCGCCGATGCATTGCGCTTCACGCTCGCGCAGGCGGCGGGGCAAGGCCGCGACATGCGCATCGGTCCTGCGCGCGTGGAAACAGGCCGCAATTTCGCAACGAAGATCTGGAACGCCGCACGCTTCTGCGAAATGAACGGATGCGTCACGCGAGAGAGTTTCGATCCTGCGAGCGTTTCGCAGACCGTCAACAAATGGATCGTCGGCGAAACCGCGCGGGCTTGCGCCGAAGTCACCGCTGCGCTCGAATCCATGCGCTTCAACGAAGCGGCGAGTGCGGCTTATCGCTTCGTGTGGGATGTGTTCTGCGACTGGTATCTCGAATTCATCAAGCCATTGCTGAACGGTACGGACGAGGGCGCAAAAGCCGAAGCACGCATGACGGCCGCCTGGGTGCGCGACCGTGTGCTCGCGTTGCTGCATCCGTTCATGCCCTTCATCACGGAGGAATTATGGGCGCGCACAGCAGATAGTCCGCGCGCATCGCTCCTTATCGAAGGGCCATGGCCGCAGCTTTCGCATCTGCCGCGCGATGAACCGGCTCGCGCCGAAATGCGGTGGGTCATCGAACTTGTTTCCGGCGTGCGTTCCATCCGCGCCGAAATGAATGTGCCGCCATCGGCAAAGATCACGCTGGTACTGAAAGACGCGAGCGCCGAAACTCGCGGGCGTCTCGAACGCAATCGCAATGTGATCCTCACGCTTGCGCGTCTTGGAAGCGCCGAAACCTCCGACACGCTGCCGAAAGGCTCCGCGCAATTCGTCATCGGCGAAACGGTTGCGGCGTTACCGCTCGGCGATGTCATCGATTTCGCGAAAGAACGCACGCGCCTCGAAAAGGAATTGAAGAAAGCCGAAGACGAAATCGCGCGCTTCGACGCGAAACTTTCCAATGAACAATTCGTTTCGCGTGCGCCGGAAGACGTACTCACAGAACAGCGCGAGAAACGCGCCGAAGCCTCAGCTCTTGCAATCCGTTTGAACGAAGCGCTCAAGCGCCTGACGAGTTAGGAAACCACCATGCCCAAATTCGACAAATCGAAACTGCCGTCCCGTCACGTCACCGAAGGGCCGTCGCGCGCACCGCACCGCTCTTATTATTACGCGATGGGCCTGACGGAGGAGGAGGTACATCGTCCCTTTGTCGGCGTCGCATCGTGCTGGAATGAAGCTGCACCTTGCAACATCGCGCTCATGCGTCAGGCGCAATCCGCCAAACGCGGCGTGAAGGATTCGGGCGGCACGCCGCGCGAATTCTGCACGATCACCGTCACGGACGGCATCGCGATGGGGCATGAGGGTATGAAATCCTCGCTCGTCTCGCGCGAAGTGATCGCGGATTCCGTGGAGCTTACGATGCGCGGCCATTGCTATGACGCGCTGGTCGGCATCGCGGGCTGCGACAAGAGCCTGCCGGGCATGATGATGGCGATGCTGCGCCTCAACGTGCCGAGCGTATTTCTTTATGGCGGTTCTATCATGCCCGGAAAATTCCGCGGCAAGGATGTCACCGTCGTCGACATCTTCGAAGGCGTGGGCCAATTCGCGGCCGGAAAAATGTCGGCGGAAGATCTGCACGAGCTTGAATGCGTCGCGTGCCCCGGCGCGGGTGCATGCGGCGGTCAATTCACCGCGAACACGATGGCGTGCGTCGCCGAAGCGATCGGGCTTGCGCTGCCTTATTCGTCAGGCCCGCCAGCCGAAGTGCTCTCGCGCGACGATTTCGCTTTGAAGGCAGGCGAAGCGGTGATGAAGCTGCTCGCGAAGAATCTGCGTCCACGCGATATTGCGACACGCAAGGCATTCGAGAATGCGGCGGCTGTCGTGGCTGCGACGGGCGGTTCGACGAATGCGGCATTGCATCTGCCTGCCATGGCGAATGAATGCGGTATCAAATTCGATCTGTTCGACGTCGCGGAGATCTTCAAGCGCACGCCCTATCTCGCTTCGCTGAAGCCGGGCGGACAATATGTGGCCAAAGACATGTGGGAAGCCGGCGGCGTGCCGATGCTCATGCGCACGTTGCTTGATGGCGGCTATATCGATGGCACCTGCATGACGGTGACGGGCAAGACGCTCGCGGAAAATCTGCGCGAAGTGAAATTCAATCCGAACCAGCCCGTGATGCGCGATGTGAAGAATCCGCTTGCGCCGACCGGTGGCGTTGTGGGCCTGCGCGGCAATCTCGCGCCCGATGGCGCCATCGTGAAAGTGGCGGGGCTCAAGCACCTGCATCATCGCGGGCCCGCGCGCGTGTTCGATTGCGAGGAAGATTGCTTCGAAGCGGTGCAGCGCCATGATTACAAGGAAGGCGATGTGCTCGTCATCCGCTATGAAGGACCGAAAGGCGGGCCGGGCATGCGCGAGATGCTGTCCACGACGGCAGCACTTTACGGCCAAGGTGTCGAGAATATCGCGCTCATCACCGATGGGCGTTTCTCCGGCGCCACACGCGGGCTTTGCGTCGGCCATGTCGGGCCCGAAGCGATGGAAGGCGGTCCCATCGGCCTTTTGCGCGACGGTGACATCATCACGATCGATGCCGAAAAGGGCACGATGGATGTGGAGCTTTCGGATACCGAACTCGCCGAACGCCGCAAGGTGTGGAAGCCGATTGCGGCTGCGTTTGGCTCCGGCGCATTGTGGCGCTTTGCGAAGAATGTCGGTTCCGCGCGCTACGGCGCACTCACGACGCCCGGCGCTGCGGACGAAGTGCGCTGTTACGCGGATATTTGAAGAATAGAATAACGGCACGCAAAAAATCTGCCCTTCTCTTCGAGAGACAAGGGCAGATGCGTTATCTCATTTCGCCGGCACAGCCGGGTTTGCTTCGGTCTGGAATGCCAAATCGAATTGCGAATTGTCGAACCCGCCGCCCG
>DATHQA010000216.1:0-18605 GCA_035483375.1 Rhizomicrobium sp.
TCGGCAGCGCGCTTAATATAGGCCGATTTGGCCGGAGAAAAGGCGTTTCACTCTGCCGCCGTCCGCGCGAGTGGGACCGCGTCCGCCGATTGCGGGTTGAAATGCCGGTCGATGGCCCGCGCAATCGCCTCCGCCACGCCGTCGCGCCATTGCTCCGTCGCCATCTGACGCGCGTCCTGGGTGTTGGAAAGATAGCCAAGCTCAATGAGCACAGCGGGAACGTCGGGCGCTTTCAGCACCGCGAAGGCAGCCGAACGATGCGGCTGGCGCGGCAATATGTCCGTCGCATGGCCCAGCGAAGAAACAGCAATCGTCGCGAAACGCGACGAACGGTTCATCGTATCGCGCTGCGCGAGATCGATGAGGATGGAACTGACCGAATCGTCTTCGCCGGTCAGATCGACGCCCGCGATGACGTCGGACTGGTTTTCCTTCTTGGCGAGCGCGGCCGCCTCCTTGTCCGAACCTTCTTCAGACAGCGTATAAACGGAAGCACCGAACACGCTGGGATCTGGATTGGAATCGGCATGCAGCGAAACGAATAGATCGGCCTTGTAGGAGCGGCCGATATTCACGCGCCCGCGCAGTGGAATGTAGATGTCGGTGTCACGGGTCAGATGCACTTCATATGCGCCGCGCTTCAGCAGCGCCTCGCGCACGCGTTTCACTTCGTCGAGCACAAGGTCCTTTTCCTGAAGCCCCGTCACGCTCGTTGTGCCCGAATCGATGCCGCCATGGCCTGCGTCGAGCACGATGATTCGCTTCTGTGCGATAGGTTGCGGCAGCGACGAGGCAGGCGCGCTCGAAACAACCGTATTATTCTTCGCGCGCAGATCGTCCGGCCAACCGGATGACGAAGCGAACTTCGCCGGCGTCGTAGGCTTCAGATCGAACACGATGCGATAGCCATAGCCATCCTGCGGCGGCATCACCATCGGTTCGCCGACAGTGACAGGACCGTTGAGGTCTATGACAAATCTCGAATTGCCGGGCCTGAACAATCCGTAGCGATAGCTTTTCACAAGACCCCTGCCGGTCGGACGCTCGGCGGATTCAAGCCGCCACAGCACTTCCGGCATGTCCACAACCACGCGGTCGGGATCGGCCAATGTGAACACGCGCGTCTTCACGGGATCAGACACTTCGACGACGAAACGCGTGCGGTCGCTATGCTCGCCGATGCGTGCCCCGAGGATCACCGGAAGCGCTTTTTGCTTGCCCGCGCCCGTTACAGCCCCATCAGTACCGATGGTGATTGGGCTCGCGGGCGCCTTCGCGCCTTGCGCCCATGCGCCGGAAGCGAAGGCCATTGCGGCCAACAGGGTTAAAACAATCGAACGCCCAGCCATGCCGTCCTTCGCGCGCGTCCCAGCAAACACCTGGAAGACCTTGGCAATAAACCATTTATGGTTCATTAGCAGCCCCTCCTTTAAGATGAATTCTGTGGAGGCCTTGCCGGAACCTTTCGGGGCCCCTACAAAGGTTCAAGCTTCGCTTCGCCGTCCGGAGGTCCGGACTGGGAGGGTTGGCCGGACCGGGCTTGCGCCCGCGTCAGTGCAAATCGACCTCGCGAAGCCAACGGGCGCTGCCCGACGAAATGTGATTCGAAATGACAGACGGCCACTTCGCCCCTTCGCCCAGCCCCGCGGCAGAGCCGCCGGTACCGGCACGGACGATGCGCCTGTCCCCCACAAACAAGCGGCCATCCCCTATGAGCCAGTCCCGCGCGCCACGACGCGCTGAGGCTCCGCGTGCGAGCGCGCCGCCCGGAGATTTCAATGCCCAAACGTATGCTTATCGATGCCAGCCACCCGGAAGAAACACGGGTGGTTGTTCTGGACGGTCAGAAGGTTGACGAGTTCGACTTCGAAGCGGCTTCCAAACTGCCGCTCAAGGGAAATATCTATCTCGCCAAGGTGACGCGCGTGGAGCCTTCGCTCCAGGCGGCGTTCGTCGAATATGGCGGGAACCGGCAAGGTTTCCTCGCCTTCTCGGAAATCCATCCCGACTACTATCAGATTCCTATGGCCGACCGCCTCGCGCTGCTTGCCGAGCAGGTAGAGGAAGAACGCCGCAAGGCCGAAGAGGAGTTCGAATCCGTCGAAACCGGCACCGCCGTGATGACGGACGAACAACTCGCCGCCGAGGAAGGCTCGGGAGAACGCGGCGAGCAAAGCGCCTCTTCGGAGGAACATACCGAAGAAGACGCGCATGACGAACATCACGACCATGAGAGTCACGAGGACGAAGAGCCTCACGACGATCACGAAGAGGACGAGGAAGATCATCACGGCGAGGAATTGCACGCTGGGGAAGATCACGCTGAAGAAGACCTCGACGACGAATTTCATGCCGATGAGGAGCACGCTTCCCACGAGGATGAAGAAGACGACGAAAGCGAGTCCGAGCATCCGCACGAAGACGAGCATGAGGAGATCGAGGTCGAGGCCGTCGCGGAGAGTGAGACGGTAGCGAACGAAGACCATTTCGAGGAGGAAGAACCGATCCTCGAATCCGTCATTCAGTCCTTTGGCGAGAGTTCGCCGATCACCAATCTTGCAGCGGAAGAAGAAACGCTCGGCATTGCGGATGAACAGACGGCCGCGGAAGCGAGCACCGAGTTCGTTTCACATGAACATGCGCCGCAACCCGCCCAGGCATTGCAAGCACCACGCCCATCGCAACGCTGGACACGCCGCAAGCATTACAAAATTCAAGAGGTCATCAAGCGACGCCAGGTCATCCTTGTGCAGGTCGTGAAGGAAGAGCGCGGCAACAAAGGCGCGGCATTGACGACCTATCTCTCGCTCGCAGGCCGTTATTGCGTGCTCATGCCCAACACGCCGCGCGGTGGCGGCATTTCGCGCAAGATCACGAATGCGAACGACCGCAAGCGATTGAAAGAGGCAGCGCAGACGCTTGAACTGCCCGAGGGCATGGGCCTCATCATCCGCACGGCGGGCGAGAATCGCACCAAGCTCGAGATCAAGCGCGACTACGAATATCTCCTGCGCATGTGGGATCAGATCCGCGAGTTGACATTGAAATCGAACGCGCCGGCTTGCGTGTATGAGGAAGGCGATCTCATCAAGCGCGCAATCCGTGATCTCTACAACAAGGATGTCGGCGAGGTTCTTGTCGAAGGCGATGACGGCTATCGCAACGCCAAGGACTTCATGCGCATGCTCATGCCGAGCCATGCGAAGAATGTGAAGCAACACAAGGACGCAATCTCCCTCTTCCAGCGCTATCACATCGAGGCGCAACTGGATGCGATGTTCACGCCGACCGTGAACCTCAGATCGGGCGGCTATATCGTCATCAATCAGACCGAGGCGCTCGTCTCCATCGACGTGAATTCGGGCCGCGCCACGCGCGAACATTCCATCGAGGAAACGGCGACCAAAACCAATCTCGAAGCCGCCGAGGAAATCGCGCGCCAATTGCGCCTGCGCGATCTCGCGGGCCTCATCGTCATCGACTTCATCGACATGGAGGACAGCCGCAACGATCGCGCAGTCGAGAAGCGCCTCTACAATGCGGTGAAGAACGACCGCGCGCGCGTTCAGATCGGCAAGATCAGCCAATTCGGATTGCTCGAGATGTCGCGCCAACGTTTGCGAGCAGGCGTCATTGCAGGTTCGACCGTGCCGTGCCCGCATTGCGGCGGTCAGGGCATTGTGCGTTCGGTGGAATCGACGGCGCTGCGTCTCCTCCGCGCCATTGAGGAAGAAGGCCAGAAGCAACGCGCGGCTGCGATCCTCATCAAGGCGCCGCCGGATGTTGCGATCTACACACTCAATCAGAAGCGCCGCGAATTGGCGCGCATCGAAACCGACTACGGCATGACCGTGAATTTCGAGCCCGATCCGGCCGCACATGCAGGCACGTTCGAGATCGAAAAGACGGTGCAGAAAAATCCCGAAGACCGCAAGGTCATCGCGATTGAAGCCATGCAGCCAGCTCCGGAAAAGATCGAAGACGAAACCGAGATCGTCGAGGAAGAAGAAATCGAGGTCGAGGCAGCGACGGACACGATCGATCGTCCGCCTACGGATCATCAGCAGGGCGGACCGCAAGGCGAAGGCGGACCCCGCAGGCGCAGACGCCGCCGCGGCGGACGCGGGCGCGGCGAGCGCAACGACCGTCCGGAAATCATGCACGAACCCGTCTCAGCCGCCTCCATCGAAACGGCGATGCTGCCGCGCGAAGAAGGCGCGAATGGCGAAAGCGGGGCTGTGTTCGGCAACACTCCGCAATTTGGAGAGGGCCAGCAACAGGGCGAAGGCGGACATCGCCGCAGACGCAGGCGTCGTCGCGGTCGCCGCGGCGGCCGCGGTCATGGCGAGCAGCAATTCCTGCCGAACGGCAATCAGACCGAAGGCGTGCCTGTCGATGCAAGCGTGCAGGATAGCGGTGCGGATTTCGGCGACGCGCATTACAGCGGAGCCGTTGCAAGCCCTGAACCCGAACCCGTAATTGCTCCTCCGCCGGTGGAAATCTCGCAACCTGTCGTGCCACCGCCGGAGCTTATGCGTGCGCCCGAATCCGTTGCGACTGCGCCTGAAGGGCCACCACGCAAAGGCTGGTGGCAGCGCGCGTTCAAAAGAGATTAGACACTACGGCTTCAACAATAAGACTCTATTATCGTCATGGGCGGCCTTGAGCCGCCCATCCATCGCATCCGCGTCTGCGGATGCAAAAGAATCTCTTCGCCGCATAGACACGCGCCGGATGGATGGCCGGATTAAATCCGGCCATGACGGATTTAGATGCTCTAGCGATTGCTAATTCGCGTTCGCCGCTGCGCCTAGTCCATTCATGCCGGGATCGGAAAGCGGCGTGCAGCCGCCGCCCTGACACACGATGACGTTCACAGTGTCGTAAGGCGCTAATCCTGTGCTGCGCAGATCGCCGCGTTGCGCGAGCGCTTCGCCATGACCGGCTTTGAGCAGCGCATGCAGAACCGCCGCTGTGCCGAGCGGCCCGCCAGCGCCGGCGCCTGCCATCGCAACCGTCTGATCCGAACCGCTCGTTGCTATCACAGGCGTGAGGAACGCAGCCGAATAACCCGCATCGCCGGATGACGGCGCGCGTGCAAGCGTGACCCCCGTGTCCGCAGCGGTTCTGCCGGAGCCGAACGGTCCATTCATCGTCACCGAGCAAGCAACGGCCTGCCCTGCTGCATCGATAGCGGCGAAGCCCGTGCTGCCAAGATCGCGCGGCAGACTTTTGATGCCGAAACCGTCAAGAGTTTCTTTCGTCGCTTCGCCGGGATTGCCGGCATTCGCCATCAAGCGTGGCAGTAGCGTGCTGGCGAAAGCACCTGCGCCGATGCGATGCGGCGGCAGATAGGCCGTCACGTTTCCGGCCGGGGTCATGTTCGCGGACTCGCGCGTTGTGCTGATGGCTGCCAATTCCGCATAGGAAATACCGCCATTCTGCGCGCTTGCGTAGCTCGCAAGTTTTTGCGCAACGGCGCTTTTGTAGAAGCCCTGCCATCCGCCCGTGCGCACCGCGGACAATGTTTCGCCGAGCGCGGTGTTCTTCACAACGGTGCCTGCCGGTTTCACCTGCCCGTTCTCGTCGAGGAATTCGGACGCGAGACTTGCGTCGAGCCGCACGACATCGACAGCGGATGCCACGCGCGTTTGCAGCGCGGCCGAAATCGGAAAGCCCGTTGCGGCGTAACCTTCGCCGGAGGCCACATCGCGCTGCCACGGCAACGTGCCGTAAGCGGTTTGCAGCGCTGCAAAGCCGCGCACATTGCTCGGCACCGCATAGGCGCCGCCGCCCGACGAATCGCGCGCGAGGAACACAAACGCATCATTCGCCTTCGTCGCCGGATCGTGCACGACGCACACACCGCCGCCGCCCAATCCCGCAGCTACAGGGTATGTCACCGCCAGCGTGAAATAGATCGCGGTCACGGCATCCGCCGCAGTTCCGCCCTGCGCGAGCACGGCAGCTCCCGCCTTCACCGCATAGGGTTCATCGCCCACGACAAGGCCAATGGTTGGGGCCGCAGAAGACGAACCGCCCCCCCCGACCACATCGGCTACGGGATTCCATGAACAATTTGTAAGCACAAGAAAGCTGGCCGCAGAGGCCAGAATGCGTGAGCGGAGCATGGATACGCCGTGTCCTATCGTGTGGGCCTCGTTTAAGCGTCTGATTGACGGGCCCTTGTTGCCCCCCTAGTTTCCGCGCCGGGGACGAACGCGGGGAGTGGAAGGAGAGTCCAAGCTTTGGCGTTTTGCAACCCTACGCGGCGTTTTCGCTCAGACCGCTTCAGATATTGGGCGAGGCGCGGGGCTTTAGCCCTTGTTTCTCTTATGACTGCGTTTTGTTTCCTCGTCGAGCCCGCGATGGCGCAGGCGCTCGACCTGTTGCGCGACACGGAAATCGAACGCGTTCTCAAATCCTATGAGGATCCGTTCCTCCATGCGGCGGGCCTCGATCCTGCAGCCTTCAAGATTTATTTGCTCAACGATCCGAGCGTGAACTCCTTCGCGGCGGGCGGACAGAACATTTTCATCCAGACCGGCATGATCATGTATGTCGACACGCCCAACGAGCTGAAGGGCGTGATGGCCCATGAAACGGGCCATGTCGCAGGCGGCGATCTCACGCGCGATACAGGCGCCATCGCGAAAGCGAGCGTGCCGATGCTCATCTCGATGGCGGCGGGCCTCATCGCGATGGTGGCAGGTGCGGGCGAAGCGGGCATGGGCATCATGATGGCCGGCCAGCAGATCGCTGAAGGCCAGTTCATGGCCTTCAGCCGCACGCAGGAAGCAACCGCCGACCAGCGCGGCATGAAATATCTCACGGCCACGCATCAATCCGGACGCGGCATGCTGCATGTGTTCGAACGCTTCGCCGATGAAGAGGCGATGTCGGCAACGCAGATCGATGCGTTCGCACGCGACCATCCGGCATCACGTGATCGCGTGCTTGCATTGCAGGCACTTGTGGATGCTTCGCCTTACAAGGACGTGAAGGACAGTCCGGAAGACCTGCACGAATACAAGATGATAAAAGCCAAATTGTCGGGCTATCTCGAAGACGTGCCGACGGTGCTCAATCGCTATCCGGTGAGCGACACGAGCGATGTGGCACGATATGCACGCGCGATGGCCTATTTCCGCAAGCCCGACATGAAGATGGCGCTCGCAGAGATCAACAGCCTCATCAAGGACGAGCCGAACAATCCCTATTTCTACGAAGTGCTCGGCCAGATCTATGTGGAAATGAGCAGGCCCGCGCTCGGCATTCCGTCCTATCAGAAAGCGGTCGATCTGTTGCCCGACGCACCCCTGATACGCATCGATCTTGCAGCGGCGCAGCTTGCCACGGAGGACAAACATTTTACGCAGGCCGCTCTCGACAATTTGAAAGTCGCCATGCAGCAGGAGGACGACAACGCCTTCGGCTGGTATCAGATGGCGCAGGCCTATAGCGACATGAACAACGAGCCGATGGCCAATCTCTCGACGGCCGAACGCTTCTACTCCGTTGGCGAATATCAGGAGGCTGGGCGTTTCGCGGCGCTTGCGCAACGCAACCTGACCGAAGGCTCGCCCGACTGGCAGCGCGCCGTCGATATCATGACAGCGGCGGGCCCCGCGGCGAAAAAACAGCGTGAAGATCAGGAATAACGCATAGTCTGACCGCCTCGATTCATTCGGAACATCCATGAGCAACGGTTGGAAAGTAGCTGGCATCGGTGCGATTAGCGGCGCGATCCTTTCGCTCGGTCTTGTGGCGGCATGGACCTGGGCGGGACTCATGCCTGCCAATCCGAACGATATGCCGAGCGATGCCGCGATCCACCGCTACCTTACCGCACATCCCGAAGAGATCATCGCGATGAGCAATGCGGTGCAGGAGCAGCAGGACGCAGCCGACAATCGCGCCCATGAAGCGGCCCTCAAGAAAATGGGCCTCTTGGCGCTGTTCGATCCGAAGGTCTCATTCGTGACGGGGCCGGTGGACGCCAAAACGACGTTCGTGGAGTTCTTCGACTACAATTGCCCTTATTGCCGGGCATCCACGCCTGTCGTGCGCCAGTTCTACGAGACGCACAAAAACAGCGTGCGGTTCGCGCTTGTGGAATTCCCCATCAAGGGACCGAATTCGATCATCGCCGCGCGTGCTGCTATCGCGGCACGCAACCAGCCGGACAAATATCTCGCGTTTCACTTCATGCTGATGAGTGAGAAGGAGATCGCCGATCAGAACCTGATCTTCGCCGACGCGAAGAAGGCGGGGCTCGATATAGACAAACTCAAAGCCGATATGAAAGATCCATCCGTCGATCAGACGATCAATACCGGGCTTAAACTTGCCGAAAATCTCGGCATCGACGCGACACCGACCTTCATCATCAACGGCAAGGTCCGCGCGAGCATGCTCGATGACAAAATGCTCGCGGATATGTTGAAAAGCTAACTCGATGTCATGGCCCACCGGAGTGCGGCCATGACAATTCGGTTTAAATCAAACCAGCAAGCGGGCTGGACGGGTCGGCATAGCGCTTCTTCGGCATACGGCCGGAAAGATAAGCAAGCCTGCCCGCTTCCACCGCGTGACGCATCGCGCGAGCCATGAGCACGGGATTTTTTGCCTCGGCTATTGCAGTATTCATAAGCACCGCATCGCAACCAAGCTCCATCGCAACCGCCGCATCGGATGCCGTGCCGACACCCGCATCGACGATGATCGGTACTTTGGCTTCCTCGACGATCATGCGGATGTTCACAGGATTTTGCACACCGAGCCCGGAACCGATAGGTGCGGCGAGCGGCATGACCGCAGCAGCGCCCAATTCTTCGAGCCGCTTCGCCATCAGGGGATCGTCGCTGCAATAGACCATCACCTGGAAACCATCCTTGATAAGCAGCTCCGTCGCGCGCAGCGTTTCGATCATGTCGGGATAAAGCGTCTTGCGGTCGCCGAGCACCTCGAGCTTCACAAGCGTCCATCCGCCTGCTTCGCGTGCAAGCCGCAACGTGCGCACGGCGTCTTCGCCCGTGAAACATCCGGCGGTGTTCGGAAGATATGTGAATTTCTTCGGATCGATGAAATCGATAAGCTTGGGTTGCGACGGATCTGTGAGGTTCACACGGCGCACCGCGACCGTCACCATCTCAGCACCGCTGGCTTCGAGCGCTGCCGCATTCTCCGCATAGGTTTTGTACTTGCCTGTGCCGATGATGAGACGCGATTTGTATGTCCTGCCTGCAATGACGAGTGGTTTATCCGCGGGCGACGCGTCGACCGCATTGCCGCCGCCGATGAAATGCACAATCTCCAAGCGATCACCCTCGCCCACCATCACCAGGCCATATTGCGAGCGCGGCACGATCTCCAGATTGCGCTCGACGGCGATCTTCGCCGGATCGAGGCCCAGCCCCGCCAGCAATTCGCGCACCGAAACAGGCGCATCGATGCGCCGTTCCTCGCCATTGACCGTCAGATTCAGGGGCACAAGCTAAGGTTCCTTTCGGGGCAACAGGCCAGTATAACCCGGACAGAATCGTCCGCCGGAGTTCCCGTGGCCAAGACTAAGGCCCTGCCGATATATGTCCTCAACGGGCCGAATCTCAACCTTCTGGGACGGCGCGAGCCGGAGATTTACGGCTCGGCGACCTTGGCCGAGATCGAGAAAGAGGTCGTGGCGCAGGCCAAGACGCAGGGCTTCGCCATAAAGTTCCGCCAGACCAATCACGAAGGCGTGCTTATTGACTGGCTCCAGGAAGCGCGGACGAAGGCGTGCGGCGTGATCCTCAATCCGGCCGGCTTGGGTCACACATCCGTCGCGCTGCTCGATGCGTGCCGCATGCTTGATCTGCCGCTTGTCGAGGTTCACTTGTCCAATCCGTTCAAGCGGGAACGATATCGCCGCCATTCCTTTATCAGCGAGGCGGCCGACGCGGTGATCTGCGGTCTGCATGCCCATGGCTATGTCGCGGCGGTTGATGCGCTCTCCGCCATGCTCAAGGAACGTAAAGCATGAGCAAGGAGAATATCGACGCCGAGGCGATCCGCGCGCTGGCGGCGCTTCTGACCGAGACCAATCTCACCGATATCGAGATCGAGGAGAACGGCAAGCGCATTCGTGTTTCGCGCCGAAAGAGCGCCGTCGTCACAGCCGCACCCATGCACGTTGCGCCCGCCGAGCCTGCGCCGAAACGCGAAGGACCTGCGCCCGGCGCCGTCACCTCGCCCATGGTCGGCACGGTCTATGTTGCGGCTGAACCCGGCGCGTCCGCTTTCGTGAAAGTCGGCGACACGGTGAAGGAAGGCGATACACTCCTCATCGTGGAAGCGATGAAGACGATGAACCCCATTCTCGCACCGCGCGGCGGCACGATCAGCGAAATCTGCGTCAGCGATGCGCAGCCGATCGAATTCGGCCAGACGCTGCTGATCCTTTCCTGATGTTCGATAAGGTTCTGATCGCCAATCGCGGCGAAATCGCCCTTCGCATCAATCGTGCATGCAAGGAAATGGGCATTTCGACGGTCGCGATCCATTCGACCGCCGATGCCGACGCGATGCATGTGCGGCTTGCCGATGAAAGCGTATGCGTGGGCCCGCCGCCTGCCGCGCAGTCCTATTTGAATATGCCCGCGATCATCGCTGCGTGCGAAATCACGGGCGCGGAAGCGATCCATCCGGGCTACGGATTTTTGTCGGAGAACGCGCGCTTCGCGGAGATCGTGAAAGCACATGGCCTGACATTCGTAGGTCCCGAGCCTGCGCATATGCGCCTCATGGGCGACAAGATCGCGGCGAAACAGGCCGTGAGGGAATTGGGCATTCCCGTCGTGCCCGGATCGGTTGGCGCGATTGGCGACGACGCGGAAGCGGCGCGTTTTGCGAACGAAATCGGTTATCCGATCTTGATCAAGGCAGCTGCAGGCGGCGGCGGGCGCGGCATGAAAGTCGCGCGCCAGCCCAGCGATCTGCCGCTCGCGCTTTCAACCGCGCGTGCCGAAGCGAAGAGCGCGTTCGGCGACGATTCCATCTACATGGAAAAATACCTCGACAAGCCGCGCCATATCGAAGTGCAGGTGCTTGCGGATTCAACGGGCAAGGTCGTGCATCTCGGCGAGCGCGATTGTTCGCTGCAACGCCGTCATCAGAAGGTATGGGAGGAAGCTCCCTCGCCCGCGCTCAACAGCGAGCAGCGCGAAGAGATCGGCACGACGGTGACGAAGGCGCTCAGCAAGCTCGGCTATCTCGGTGCGGGTACCGTGGAATTTCTATTCGAGGATGGACGTTTTTATTTCATCGAGATGAACACACGGCTTCAGGTGGAGCATCCCGTCACGGAAGCTGTGACAGGCATCGACATCGTACGCGAGCAATTGCGCATCGCGGCCGGTTCACCGCTCGAATTCGATCAGTCTGATGTGACAATCTCGGGGCACGCCATCGAATGCCGCATCAATGCGGAAAACGCGTTCACATTCCAACCATCACCCGGCACGATCACACAATTCCACGCGCCGGGCGGATTGGGCGTGCGTTTCGATTCTGCGCTTTATGACGGCTACAAATTCCCGCCATATTACGACAGCCTTGCCGGAAAACTCATCGTGCATGGACGCAATCGCAACGAATGCATGATGCGTCTGCGCCGCGCGCTTGACGAACTTGTCGTCGGCGGCATCGAAACGACGCTCCCTCTTTTCCAGCATCTCGTGCGCGAGCCGGATGTCATCAATGGCGAGTATCACATCCACTGGCTCGAGCAATATCTCGCCAAACGCGGCAAGTGATGCATGGCCGCCCACGCCTGACGCCCGAAATCCTCCTCCACGCCTATGCGGAGGGGATTTTCCCCATGGCGGAACGGCGCGACGATCCCGAACTCTTCTGGGTGTCGCCGGAAAAGCGCGGCATCATCCCGCTCGACAACTTCCACGTGCCGAAGAGGCTCGCGCGTACGGTACGCAGCGATCGTTTCACGGTAACAGCCGATGTCGCGTTCGGTGAAGTGATGCGCGCATGCGCTGCTCCTACGGCGGTCCGCACCGAAAGCTGGATCAATGATGAAATCCTGCGGCTCTATATGGCGCTGCATCACGAGGGCCACGCACATTCTATCGAATGCTGGAAAGACGGCACGCTTGTCGGCGGGCTTTACGGCGTGAAGCTTGGCGCCGCGTTTTTCGGCGAGAGCATGTTCTCCACCGAACGCGATGCGAGCAAAATCGCGCTCGTGCATCTTGTGGCACGACTCATCCGCGGCGGCTTCATGCTGCTCGACACGCAATTCATCACAGCGCATCTCGCGCGTTTCGGCACGATCGAGATTCCGCGCGACGAATATCTGAAGCAACTTAAACAAGCAGTCGCGAAGCAGGCGTCGTTCTATTGGCCCGCACCTTCGGGCAGTGCCGGCATTTCTTCTTCCGCGCCCGCATTGGGCGACACCACCTTGACGGGGCCTTTCGCAGGCGTGACGCTCGCCACGACGCCCGGCGTGTTGGTTTTGCAGGTGATCACCCAGACGTCATAGAGCGGATGCTCCATGCCATTGAGCGATGGGCTTGAGGCGAACATCCAGCCGGAAAACACTTTCTTCGCCGGTTGATCGGGACGGTTGTCGACGATCTCAAGAAATGCATCGGTTTCCGGCGGTTCGGTCGGCGGCGTCGTGTAACACGTACGCACGGTGATCGTGAGTGTCGCGAATTTCACGGGCTGATTGATCGGCGCCACGATATCCGCAGGCCTGCCCGTCATCTTGTCGAGACCGCGCAGCACGAGCGCGACGGGCGTTTCCTTCGGCACGGCGGCATTTTCGGCCGTCGCGATGCCCGTGCTTGGTGCCGCGATCTGCGGGCCCGAGGGCGTCGCCGAATTCAATTGCTTTTCGATATCCGCGCTGGGCGGCGCTTCGGATTGCTGCGCGAATGCTGTTGCGCCGACGAACGCACCAAACGCAGCGAGTACGAGTGCGCGTTTCATTGCGCGGGCGCGGGCTGCTGCGCTTGTTGTGGTTGCAGTGCAGGCGGTTTCGGTGCGCTTTGCTGTGAACCGCTGTTGCTGCCGCCATTGATGTAGCGGCCCACAAGTCCCATGAGATCGACCGCACCTTGCGTGTCGCGGATCTCGCCGCCCGGCTTGATCATCGTATCGCTGCCGCCTGGTGAAATCGCGATGTACGAATTGCCGAGAATGCCAGCCGATGTGATCTTGATCGAAGAATCGTCGGGCAATTGCACATCGTTGCGAATCGAAAGATGCGCGACCGCCATGTAGGATTTCGGATCGAGTGAGAGGCCGGATACCGATCCCACCTTGATGCCGTGTAGTCGTACATCGGTGCCCGCGGAGATTCCATCGACACTCGCGAAACGCGCACGCACATCGTAGCCCTTGATGCTGCCTGTGCCCGTGCTCGTGTACGCGAAGAAGAGAAACGCCGCGGCCACGACAACGACCACGGCTCCGATCAATGTTTCGACAGTGTTATTGTTCATGTTTGAATGAGAGCCTATTCGGGTTTCCAGGCTTCGTAATCGCCTGTTGCAGCGGGGCGATGGCCCGTGCGTGCGAGCGAACCTTGCGGACGATACGCATCAGGCGTGCCGGACATATTGGGAAGATGTTCTTTCTCCCATGTACGATCCTTGAACGGCGCGACAGTCGGCGGATCGGCGAATGTGTGATGCAGCCAGCCATGCCAATCCGGCGGCACGCGACTCGCTTCCACGGTTCCGTTGTAGAGAACCCAACGGCGCGCACCGCTCGCATTTTGATAATAGCGATTCCCGAATTTGTCCTCGCCGACATGTTTGCCCGACCACCATGTGGTGAGGAGCGTGCCGGGCGTAGCACCTCGCCACCAGATAAAGATCGCGCGCAGCAGAGACATCATGTGCATTGAGCCATGGATTCGCGGGCGGGACTATAGAAGCGTGAGGCATGGCGCGCCAAGCACGTGGGAGTCGCGGGCGGAACCCTTTTTTCGCACACGTCATCCACAGCTTCCCAACAGGGAAATTTGCGCGCAAAAATATTTTTTCGAGAGGCTTCGGACCGCTTGACTCGCTGTGTTATCGGCACTTTTTCGCTGTCATAAATCCACTACATCTAGTGGGTAAGATTTCGTTTACCACTTACCGCTTGCACCCCGCCCAAAGCCGTGTCCATAGTTTGGGCCTGTCGCAGAACGCGACCCAATATCTGGCGGACGAAAGCCCACCCACCCATTTGGAGTTCCCGTGCCTTGCGGGTTCCTCCGGTGGCCGGGAAACCGTCCCCGAAAGGGTCCGAATGCGGGACTTTTTAAGAGGAGCTTTGGGGGATTCATGCGTATCCGGCGTCAATTCACGATCGAAGGTCATTCGCCCTATCATGGAATCGCGTTCCGTAACGCGTCTAGCGAGATTCGAAATCCCGATGGCTCGGTCGTGTTTCGACAGACCGGAATCGAAGTGCCGGAATCCTGGAGCCAGGTCGCCTGCGACGTGCTCGCGCAGAAATATTTCCGCAAAGCCGGCATTCCCGTCGCGCTGAAGGCTGTCGAAGAAGAAACCGTTCCGTCCTGGCTGTGGCGTCATCAATCCGCCGGCAAGGAAACGACGGGTGAGCATTCCGCCAAGCAAGTGTTCAACCGCATGGCAGGCACCTGGACCTATTGGGGCTGGAAAGGCCATTACTTCGATACCGAAGACGACGCGCGCGCCTTCTATGACGAGCTTTGCTACATGCTCGCCACGCAGCACTCGGCGCCGAACTCGCCGCAATGGTTCAACACAGGCCTGCATTGGGCCTATGGCATAGACGGTCCGAGCCAGGGCCATTTCTATGTCGATCACGAGACGGGCAAGCTCGTGAAATCGGATTCGGCTTACGCGCATCCGCAGCCGCATGCCTGCTTCATTCAGAGCGTGAAAGACGATCTCGTCAATGAAGGCGGGATCATGGATTTGTGGACGCGGGAAGCGCGCCTCTTCAAATACGGCTCCGGCACAGGCACGAATTTCTCCTCGCTGCGCGGCGAGAACGAGAAGCTTTCGGGCGGCGGCAAATCCTCCGGCCTTATGAGCTTCCTCAAGATCGGCGACCGTGCAGCGGGCGCGATCAAATCCGGCGGCACCACGCGCCGCGCGGCCAAGATGGTCGTTGTCGATATCGATCATCCCGACATCGAGAATTTCATCGACTGGAAAGTCATCGAGGAACAGAAGGTCGCCGCTTTGGTGACGGGCTCGAAGCTTGCCGAGAAGCATCTGAAGGCCGTGATGAAGGCCTGCATCAATTGCGAAGGCTCGGGTGACGATTGCTTCGATCCGAAGAAGAACCCGGCATTGCGCCGCGAAGTGAAAGCCGCGCGCCGCGCAATGGTGCCGGACAATTACATCGAGCGCGTGATCTCGTTCGCGCGTCAGGGCTACAAGGATATCGACTTCCGCACCTATGACACGGATTGGGATTCGGAAGCCTATATGTCCGTGTCCGGTCAGAATTCGAACAATTCCGTG
The DNA here is from genome assembly GCA_035483375.1 of Rhizomicrobium sp. GTDB lineage: Bacteria > Pseudomonadota > Alphaproteobacteria > Micropepsales > Micropepsaceae > Rhizomicrobium. Next base: position 15,510 of record DATHQA010000216.1, read on the forward strand.
CGCGTGACGGACGATTTCCTGCGCGCCGTGGAAACGGACGCTGATTGGAATCTCACATACCGCGGCTCGGGCAAAATCTCCAAAACGCTGCCTGCGCGTGAAATGTGGGAGAAAGTGTCTTACGCGGCGTGGGCCTGCGCCGATCCGGGCATCCAGTTCCACACGACGATCAATGACTGGCACACCTGCCCCGCCGGCGGCGCGATCCGCGCGTCCAATCCGTGCTCGGAATACATGTTCCTCGATGACACGGCGTGCAATCTCGCTTCGCTGAATCTTATGGCGTTCCGCCGCGAGGATGGCAGCTTCGATGTCGAAGCGTTCGAGCATGGCGTGCGTCTGTGGACCATCGTGCTCGAGATTTCCGTGCTCATGGCGCAATTCCCTTCGCGTGAGATTGCGCAACTTTCCTACGATTACCGCACGCTCGGTCTCGGCTATGCGAATATCGGCGGGCTGCTCATGTCGGCGGGCATTCCCTATGACAGCCGCGAAGGCCGCGCGATTGCGGGTGCGATCACGGCCGTCATGACGGGCATCTCATATCGTACCTCCGCCGAAATGGCCGCCGAACTTGGGCCGTTCCCGGAATATGCGAAGAACCGCGACGCAATGCTGCGCGTCATCCGCAACCACGCGCGCGCGGCAGAAGGCGTGGCGGCAGGTTACGAGCAACTCGCCACCCTGCCGGTTCCACTTGATCTCGATGCCGTCGCGCAGATGGACCTTGCCGTTGCGGCCCAACGTGCGTGGAACGAAGCGCTCGAGCTTGGCGAGACGCATGGCTTCCGCAATGCGCAATCCACCGTCATCGCGCCCACGGGCACGATCGGTCTTGTCATGGATTGCGACACGACAGGCGTCGAACCCGATTTCGCGCTCGTGAAATTCAAGACGCTCGCGGGCGGCGGCTATTTCAAGATCATCAATCGCTGTGTGCCGGAAGCGCTGCGCGTGCTCGGTTACGATCAGGCGCAGATCGACGACATCGTCGCCTATGCGGTTGGTCACGCGACGCTTGAGGGCCAGCGCGAAGGCATCACGCATGAACGCCTGCGCGCCCTGGGCTTCGATATGGATCAATTGAACGCCATCGAAGCCGCGCTAGAATCCGCTTTCGACATCCGCTTCGTCTTCAACAAGTGGACGCTTGGCGAAAAATTCTGCACCGAGACGCTGAAGATCGATGTCGCGGCGATGGATTCGCCCGATTTCGACATGCTGAAGACACTCGGATTCAGCCGCGCGGAAATCGACGCTGCGAATCTGCATGTCTGCGGTGCAATGACGCTCGAAGGCGCGCCACATCTGCGCGAGGAGCATCTGCCCGTGTTCGATTGCGCCAACCCATGCGGCCGCATCGGCAAGCGCGCGCTCAGTGTGAAAAGCCACATTCTCATGATGGCGGCGGTGCAGCCCTTCATCTCCGGTGCGATCTCCAAGACGATCAACATGCCCAACGGCGCGAGCGTGAAGGAATGCGGCGAGAGCTATATGCTTTCCTGGAAGCTAGGCCTCAAAGCCAATGCGCTTTATCGCGATGGCTCGAAACTGAGCCAACCGCTCGCCTCTTCCGTGTTCGCATTTGACGACGAGGAAGACGAACTCGAGGAAGTTGTGGCCGTCCCGATGGCCGCGCGCACGACCGTCGTCAGCGAACGCATTGTCGAGAAGATCATCGAACGCGTCATCCGTGAGCGTGAACGCGAACGTCTGCCGCAACGCCGCAAAGGCTATACGCAAAAAGCCATTGTCGGTGGGCATAAAGTCTATCTGCGCACGGGTGAATATGAAGACGGCCGCCCCGGCGAAATCTTCATCGACATGCACAAGGAAGGCGCAGCCTTCCGCAGCCTCATGAACAATTTCGCCATCGCGATCTCCATCGGCCTGCAATATGGCGTGCCGCTCGAGGAATTCGTCGAAGCGTTTACGTTCACACGCTTCGAACCCGCCGGTCTCGTGATCGGCAACGATTCGATCAAGAACGCGACGAGCGTGCTGGATTACATTTTCCGCGAACTCGCCGTGTCCTATCTCGGCCGCAGCGATCTCGCCCATGTGCATCCCGCACATGACGAGGATCTCGGCGGCGGCGAGCACGAAAGCCAGGGCGACACGCCGAAGGAAGTGGTGCAGGCGGTTTCGCGCGTCACCTCAAACGGCTTCGTGCGCGGACATATGCCGCGCCTCAATGTTCTGCGTGGCGGCGCCGCCACGGCGCTCGCGATGCAGGAACATGATCACGAACATCACGATCACGAGCATGAGCACGAGGGTGAATATACCGTCACGCTTGAAGAGATCAGCACGAGCGTGATGGAAGCGGTCGGCGTCGCGGCGGGTAATCCTGTCGGCGAAGCGGTTGCCGTCATCGGCACGCGCATGACGCAAGCGGCCAATGACTCCGCAGGCAAATCCGGCCGTGCGCGCGAACTGCAGGCCAAGCGCGCCGCCGAAGCTCGCATGAAAGGCTATGAAGGCGATGCGTGCGGCCAGTGCGGGAATTTCACGCTCGTGCGCAACGGAACGTGCATGAAATGCAACACTTGTGGCGGAACAAGCGGCTGCAGCTGACGAATCGCTTGCGCAGCTTCGCGAACGTGTAATGCTTCGACTCGAAGGGCAAGCTGCGGGGCTGAAAGCGGCTGTCAGTTTAGGGGCGGAGATGACCAGTTTCTCAGGACCGATCGGCCAAATGGCGGCCGACGAATGGCGGCATTTGTGCGAAATCGAGGATGAAGCGCGGCGGGCCCATATCACCGCCTATCAGCGCCTCGTCCGCAAGGTGAACGCGGTGCGCAATGGTGAAAGCGATGAGACGCCGACACCGGAAGAGTGGCGGGAGGTCGAGCGCACGAAACAGCGCTGGTACGAACTGAAGCGCCAGATGCGCCAATTCGTCACCGACGCGGGCCAGAACTAAAACCGCTGGTTGGCACACTTCTTCGCATGCGCCCTTTGGGCTGTCCTCGATCTGTGCCGTTTTGGGATAGTCACGTTCTGTTCGTACCAATTTGAAACAGCGCCGACGGAGGCCGAACCCGTTCTGCGGTAGGTCCCATGCGCCCATCCCCAATATCTCGAATCGAGTCC
>DATHQA010000217.1:0-9234 GCA_035483375.1 Rhizomicrobium sp.
GCGCAGGCGCGGACACGCTTACGGGAAGCCCCAAAGCCGACATCATCAATGGCGGAGCGGGCAATGACAGGATCACGGGCGGCGCCGGCGCGGATCAGATCACGCCGGGCGCGGGCAATGACACGCTCGTCTACACCGCCGTCAGCCAATCGACGCATGCGAATTACGACATCATCAACGGCTTCGACTTCACGGCCGACAAATTCGACCTCGATGTGACGGTGAACGCCGTCGATGCAACGGTTGCAAGCGGCGCGCTTTCGACGGTGGGTTTCGATACCGGCCTCGCAGCCGCTGTTGGCGCGGGCCAGCTCGCGGCAGGCCATACCGTGCTCTTCACGCCGACCTCGGGTACGCTTGTGGGCGACACGTTCCTCATTGTGGACCACAACAACGTAGCGGGCTATCAGGCGGGCGCGGATTACGTGTTCCAGCTTGTGGGCTCGGCCCATCTGACAAGCATCAGCACCGCAGACTTCATTTGAAGTAGCAAACCCCGCGACGATCCGGCCAACTCGACGGGCCAGCGGAACCGTGCAAACCTTGGCGCAACGATAATCAAAACGCCCAGGGACCATGAGCGTCATCCAATCGCAGATCGATACGGGCTCGGCTGCGTTCAAGCGCAACCGCGAGGATCATCTCGCTCTCATCGAGCAATTTCGCGGCCTTGAGGCCAAGGTGCGCGCGAATTCCGCCCGCGCACGCGACAAATTCGAGAAACGCGGCCAATTGCTGCCGCGCGACAGGCTGGCGCTATTGCTCGATCGCGGCGCGCCGTTCATCGAATTCTCGACGCTGTGCGGCTACAAGATGCATGACGATGACGGCGACAAGAATATCGCGGGCGGCGGCGGGATTTCCGGCATCGGGTTCGTCAGCGGCGTGCGCTGTGTGATCGGCGCATCGGATTCCGGCATCCGCGGTGGTGCGGCAACACCGATGGGCATCGACAAGGGCCAGCGCATGCAGGCCATCGCGCTCGAAAACAAACTGCCTTATGTGCAGCTCATCGAAAGCGCGGGCGCGAACCTGTTCCGCCAGGCCGATATGTTTGTGCGCGGCGGACGTTCCTTCGCCAATCTTGCGCGATTGTCGGCGGCGGGATTGCCCATCGTTTCCGTCGTGAACGGTTCGTCGACCGCGGGCGGCGCGTATCAAACAGGCCTCAGCGATTACGTCATCGTCGTGCGCGGGCGTTCGCGCGTGTTTCTCGCAGGCCCGCCGCTGCTCAAAGCCGCAACGGGCGAAATCGCGACCGAAGAAGATCTCGGTGGCGCTGAGATGCATTATCAAATCTCCGGCACGGGCGAATACATGGCCGAAGACGATGCGGACGGCATTCGCATCTGCCGCGATGTCATGGCGCGGCTCGACTGGAATGGGAATCTCCCATATGCGCCGCAACGCGACGTGCGACCGCCGCTTTACGACGCGGAAGATATTCTCGGAATCGTGCCGGTGGATTATCGCCAGCCTTACGATTGCCGCGAAGTGATCGCGCGCGTTGTCGATGGTTCCGATTTCCTCGAATTCAAACCGGCTTACGGGCCGCATACCGTGACCGGCCATGCAGCAATTGACGGCCATCCGATCGGCATTATCGCGAATAACGGCCCCATCGATGCGAATGGCGCGGCAAAGGCTGCGCAATTCATCCAGCTATGCTGTCAATCGAATACGCCGATCGTCTTCCTGCAGAACACGACAGGCTACATGGTCGGGCGGCAAGCGGAGGAAGCGGGCATCGTCAAGCACGGCTCGAAGATGATCCAAGCCGTCACCAACGCGACCGTGCCGCGCATCACGATGCATATCGGCGCGTCGTTCGGCGCGGGCAATTACGGCATGTGCGGGCGCGGTTTCGATCCGCGTTTCATTTTCGCCTGGCCCAACAATCAGATTTCCGTCATGGGCGGCGAACAGGCCGCGAAAACCATGGCGATTGTGAGCGAGGAGTCCTCTCGCAAACGCGGCGAGGAGCCCAATCGCGCCATGCTCGACGCAATGTCGAAACAGGTGATCGAAGCCTATGACGCCGAAGGCAAGGCGCTTTACGCGACCGCGCGGCTTTGGGACGATGGACTTGTCGATCCGCGCGACACGCGCAAGGTCTTGGCCTTCTGCCTCGCCACATGCCGCGAGGCGGACGCGCGCCGCACTTTCCCCAACACATTCGGCGTCGGCCGGATGTAGCATTGGAATAATCACATGGAACTGACCAACGAACATGAAGAACTGCGCCGCTCGATCCGCAAATTCATCGACGACGAGATCAATCCTTATGTCGATCAATGGGAGCGCGAAGAGATTTTCCCCGCCCATGAAGTGTTCAAGAAGATGGGCGACAAGGGATTTCTGGGCATCACGAAGCCGGAGAAATATGGCGGCGCGGGCCTCGATTATTCCTATGGCGCGATCCTCAACGAGACGACGAGCTATATCAATTGCGGCGGCGTACCGATGGCCATCGGCGTGCAGACCGATATGGCGACGCCCGCACTTGCGCGTTTCGGCTCGGACTATGTGTGCGAGAATTTCCTCACCCCTTCGATTGCGGGCGATATGGTCGCGTGCATCGGCGTGTCCGAAGTGGGCGCGGGCTCCGATGTCGCGTCTTTGCGCACGACGGCCAAGAAGGACGGGAATGACTACGTCATCAATGGCGGCAAGATGTGGATCACAAGCGGCACGCAGGCCGATTGGATGTGCATGCTCGCCAACACGGGCGACGGGCCGGTCCACAAGAACAAATCTCTCATCTGCGTGCCACTGAAGGAAGACGGCAAGCGCGTAAAGGGCGTGACCGTCGCACGCAAGCTCAAGAAACTCGGCATGCATTCCTCCGACACCGCGGAACTCACGTTCGACGATGTGCGTGTGCCGCGCCGCAATCTTATCGGCGAAGAAGGCAAAGGCTTTATCTATCAGATGATGCAATTCCAGGAAGAGCGTATGTATGCGGCCCTCGGCGCTACGACATCCTGCGAGCGTACGCTCGAAGAGACGATGGAATATACCAAACAGCGTCAGGCTTTCGGCAAAGCGATCATCGACAATCAATATGTGCATTTCCGGCTCGCAGAACTCGCAACCGAAGTGGAAGCATTGCGCGCGCTGACATGGAAAGCCGTCGAGATCCATGTGCATGGCGGCGATTGCACGAAGCTCGCCTCGATGGCGAAGCTGAAAGCCACGCGGCTCGCGCGCGAGGTGAATGATTCCTGTCTGCAATATTGGGGCGGCATGGGCTTCATGGCGGAAACGCCGGTTTCGCGGCGTTATCGCGACGGGCGCCTCGGTTCCATCGGCGGGGGCGCGGATGAAGTGATGCTCGGCATCATCTCCAAACATCTTGGCATTCTGCCGGGCAAGAATTGATGCGCGAACTGCCCACCGTTTCGACTTTGCTGCTCGTGCGCGAGAACGCGACACTGTTCGTCACGATCAATCGGCCCGATGTGAAGAACGCATTGACCGATGAAGTCGTGGGTGATCTCACGCGTGTTTGCGAATGGCTGGAGAATGAGCCCACGATGCGCGCCGTCGTGCTACGCGGGTCCGACGGCATGTTCTGTTCCGGCGGCGATATCCGCGGTTTCCGCAAGAATTTCGAAACGGCGGCGCCCGCACCCGGCGAGAAAGACGCCATCGCGCGCGGCAATCGCACATTCGGCGATTTCCTCATCCGCTTTAACGCGCTGCCGCAAACCACCATTGGCGTGATAGAGGGTGCAGCGTTTGGCGGCGGCCTCGGCCTTGTGTGCGTGACCGATATCGCGATCTGCATGGCGGATACGCGGTTTGCTTTGTCCGAAACAAGCCTCGGCATTCTGCCAGCTCAAATCGCGCCGTTTGTTGTGCAGCGTGTCGGCATTACACAGGCGCGCCGCCTTGCACTATCCGGCGCGCGTTTCACGGGCGAGGAGGCGCATGCACTTAATCTCGTTCATTTGCTCGTGCGCAACAAAGACGAACTTGAAGCCACGCTTGCAAAAGTCCTGAAAGATATTTCGCGCTGTGCGCCCGGCGCCAACGCTGCGACAAAGAAAGTGATGCTTGCTTCTCTCTCCGAACCGCTCGGGAAAGTTCTCGACGATGCGGCGGATGCGTTTGCGAAAGCGTTGCGCGGGCCGGAAGGACAGGAAGGCGTGAAAGCGTTCCTTGAGAAACGCCCAGCAAGTTGGGTGGACAAATGATGCGGGCGTTTTCGAAAATCCTCATCGCGAACCGTGGCGAGATCGCCTGCCGCGTCATCGAAGCAGCGCGCAAGAAGGGCTATCGCAGCGTCGCGGTGTTTTCAGAAGCCGATGCGTGCGCGCGTCACGTTTCGCTTGCCGATGAAGCCGTCGCCATTGGCCCCGCGCCCGTCAGTCATTCCTATCTTTCCGTCGAATGCATCATCGACGCCGCGAAACGCAGCGGCGCGGACGCCGTGCACCCGGGCTATGGTTTCCTCTCCGAGAATGCGCATTTCGCGCAAGCCTGCGCTGATGCGGGCCTTGTCTTCATCGGCCCCTCGCCCGAAGCGATTCGCGCGATGGGCAACAAAGCGGCCGCCAAGCGCCGCATGATCGAGGCAGGCGTTCCTTGCGTGCCCGGTTATCAGGGCGAGGCGCAGGACGACGCTACGTTCACGCGCGAAGCAGACCGTATCGGCTTTCCCATCATGGTGAAAGCGGCTGCGGGCGGCGGCGGGCGCGGCATGCGGCTCGTGAAAGAAGCATCCGCGCTTGCCGATGCGCTTGCGTCGGCGCGTTCCGAAGCGAAAACCGCGTTCGGCTCCGGCGAACTTATTCTCGAAAAAGCCGTCATCGAGCCGCGCCATGTGGAAATCCAGATCATGGCGGATAATCACGGCCATGTGATCCATCTCGGTGAACGCGATTGTTCCGTGCAGCGGCGTCACCAGAAAGTGCTTGAAGAAGCGCCCTGCCCCGTTGCGTCCGATGCGTTGCGCGCGGCGATGGGTGCCGCCGCGGTGAAAGCCGCACAATCCATCGGCTATTCGAATGCGGGTACGGTGGAATTCCTGCTCGACCGCGATGGAAAATTCTATTTCCTCGAAACGAACACGCGGCTGCAGGTGGAGCATCCCGTCACGGAATGCGTTACGGGCATCGATATCGTGGCATTGCAGATCGATGTCGCCGCAGGACTGCCGCTGCCGATCACGCAGGAGCAAGTCGCGCTTCGCGGCCATGCCATTGAGGCGCGGCTTTATGCCGAAGATCCAGCAAACCAATTCCTGCCGCAGACTGGTTCCGTGCTTGTGTGGCGGCCGGCGCAAAGCGAAGGCGTGCGCATCGATCACGGCGTCGTCGAAGGCACGGAGGTGAGCCCATTTTACGATCCCATGCTTGCCAAGATCATCGCGCAGGGCACTACGCGTGCTGATGCACGACGCAAGCTTATCGCAGCTCTTGAGAATACCGTGCTGCTCGGCGTCACGACGAACAAAAGCTTTCTCATCGACATGCTGCGCCATCCCGTGTTCGCGGAAGGCGCGGCCACGACCGCATTTATCGAAACGAACTTTTCAAGCGAACACCTAGCACTTTCCGGCGATCCGTTGGCGCGTTCGCTGGCGGCAGCATTGCTTGTCGATGCATCATCGACCAAGGGCGAACTCAAAGGTTGGTGGTCGACCGGTTTTGCGCTCGCGCCGGTGAAACTTTCCGAAGGCGAGAAAAACCATCGCCTCGAAGTTGCCCAACGCGGCATGCATTACACAATCAAAAGCGAAGGTCAGGCGCGCGAAATCGAGATCATCGCGCATGGGAGAAGCGAATTCCGCTTCATCGCTGAGGGAATCGAAGGCAAGGGCTTTTATGCCATAGACGGAACGCGCATTCATATCGACATGAACGATCGCACGCATGCGTTCGAGGATATCACTTATGCACCCGCCGCGGCGAAAGACGCGAACAGCGATGGCCTCGTACGTGCGCCGATGAGCGGGCGCGTTATCGGCATAAATGTGAAGGCCGGTTATACCGTGGAAAAAGGCCAGACGCTTGCCGTGCTCGAAGCGATGAAAATGGAGCATCAGTTGAAAGCCGCTTTTGCGGGAACGGTGAGCAATGTGTCCGTGCAAACGGGCGAGCAGGTCACGGCGCGTCAAGTTCTGCTCACACTTGCGAAGGACGGCACATGAGCAAGACCATTCGCATCGGCGGCGCGTCGGGTTTCTGGGGCGACAGCATGATGGCGGCGCCGCAATTGCTGGCGGGCGGAAAGCTCGATTATCTCGTCTTCGACTATCTCGCCGAGATCACGATGTCGATCATGGCGCGGGCACGCGCGCAAAACCCGACTGACGGGTATGCGACCGATTTCGTGAGCGCGACGATGCGCCAATGCTTGCCCGAAATCGCACGGCAGAACGTGAAAGTCATTTCCAACGCAGGCGGCGTGAATCCGCAAGCATGCGCAGCCGCGCTTGAGGCGCTCATCGCGCAATTGGGCCTGAGCCTCAAAGTCGCGACCGTCACGGGCGACGATGTGATGCCGCTCATCCCTGACCTGCGCGAACGCGGCATGAAGGAAATGTTTTCGGGCGATGCGATGCCTGCGGAGTTCATGAGCGCGAATGCCTATCTCGGCGCGTTTCCGATTGCGCGGGCACTCGACAAAGGCGCGGATATCGTCGTCACAGGGCGCGGCGTCGATAGTGCAGTGACGCTCGGCGCGTGCATTCATGCGTTCGGCTGGAAAGAAACCGATTACGATGTGCTTGCGGGCGGAAGCCTGGCGGGCCACATCATCGAATGCGGCGCACAGGCGACAGGCGGATTGTTCACCGACTGGCAGAGCGTCGAAGGCTGGGAGAATATCGGCTATCCGATCGCGGAAGTTTCCGCCGATGGCAGCTTCACAATCGGCAAGCCGGAGAACACAGGTGGCATTGTTCTGCCCGCGACCGTTGCAGAGCAAATGGTTTATGAGATCGGCGATCCACAAGCCTATATCCTGCCTGACGTTGTTTGTGACTTTTCACAAGTGCGCATAGAACAGGTAGGAGACAATCTTGTGCGCGTGATGGGCGCTGGAGGCGCGCCGCCAACCGATACCTATAAAGTGAGCGCAACCTATCAGGATGGTTTTCGCGTGGGCCTCTACCTCACCATTGCGGGCATCGATGCGGACGGCAAAGCGCGCAAAACGGCGGATGCGATCCTCAAACGCTGCCGCGTGATGCTGCGCATGCGCAATATGGCCGATTTCAAGGAGACGAATGTCGAGTTGATCGGCGCGGAATCGGGCTACGGCGCGAACCGGCGCGGGAGGGCTTTGCGCGAAGTGATCCTGAAGCTCGCGGCCAAGCATGACGATCCCAAAGCGCTTGCGATGTTGCTGCGTGAGGCAACGTCTTCCGGCACGTCGATGTCGCCGGGTACGACGGGCATGGGCGGCAACCGCCCCAAGCCTTCGCCCATCGTGCGGCTGTTTTCATTCCTGCTGCCCAAGTCCGCGATCACGCCGCAAGTGCATATGAACGGCGAAACATGGGATGTAGAAATTGCATCCGGCACGCCATTCGATGCGGGCAAACTTGCGCGACCGGGTGGGCCATTGCCTGAAGCAATTCCCGCATCGACGAAAGAAGTTCCGCTTGTGTCGCTCGCTTGGGGGCGCAGCGGCGACAAAGGAAATAATGCGAATATCGGCATTCTCGCGCGCGAGCAGGATTATCTTCCCTATATCCGCGCAGCGCTGACGCAAGACGCCGTGGCGCAATATTTCGCGCATTTCCTCGAAGGCCGCGTCGAGCGTTTCGATCTGCCGGGCGTTAATGGCGTGAATTTCATGCTGCATGATGTGCTCGGTGGCGGCGGAATGGCGAGCCTGCGCAACGACCCGCAAGGCAAGACCTACGCACAGATGTTGCTCGATTTTCCCGTGCCGGTTCCGGCCGATATCGCCCGGCGAGTGAGCGCATGATCCAGCTCTGGCATTGCCTGAACGCGCGGTCTTTCCGGCCGCTTTGGACGCTTGAGGAATTGGGTATTCCATATGAATTGAAGATGCTGCCGTTTCCGCCGCGCATGTTCGCGAAGGACTATCTCGCCATCAATCCGTTGGGCACAATTCCGACATTCAAGGACGGCGAGACGTTCATGACGGAGTCCGCTGCGATCTGCGAATATCTCGTGACGCGATACGGGCCGACGCCGCTTGCCGTTGCGCCGGACGATGCGGCCTATGGTGCGTTTCTCAATTGGCTGCATTTCGGCGAAGCAACGCTCACCTTTCCGCAAACGCTCGTGTTGCGCTATTCGCGGCTCGAGCCGCCCGAGCGCCGTCAACCCCAAGTGGCGGAAGATTATGCGAAGTGGTTCTTGGGCCGCTTGCGCGCGGTGAACGCCGCCGTGGCGGAAAATGAATTTCTATGCGCCGGACGTTTCACCGCTGCCGATATTTCTGTTGGTTATGCGTTGATGCTTGCAACATCGCTCGGTCTCAATGTGCAATTCCCGCCGGCGGTCACGGCCTATTGGGAACGTTTGCAAGCGCGCAAAGGCTTCCAAAGCGCGCTTGCCATGCAGGAGACCGCCGCGAAGGAGCAAAATATTCCCGCGTTGCCGTTTTAGGATTTCGCCGCGAGCAGCACACGCAGTTCCTTGATTACTTCGAGAAGCTCCACGATTTCCTTCTCGCGCAACAGATCGACTTTCTGGTGCAGAAGTTCGATCTCAAGCTCCGCCTTTATGTTGATATCGTAATCATGTTCCGCCGCCCGGCGGTCTATGGAGGCTTGCCTGTTCTGGCTCATCATGATGAACGGCGCGGCATAGGCTGCCTGGAACGAAAGCGCGAGGTTGAGCAGGATGAACGGATAAGGGTCCCATCGCTGGACATAGGCGGTGATGTTGAGAACGATCCATATGAACAGGATGATGCTCTGCCCGATGATGAACGGCCAGGAACCCATCATCGCGGCGACCGCATCTGCAATGCGCGCGCCCGTGGTGACTTCCTGCTTCGGCTTTTCGCGGCTTTTCTTGCGCTGCACGCGCAGCCGCTGAAGCAGCGCGAGTTCTTCATTGTGCAGCGTAGCAATCAATCGGTTGACGGTGTTCATGCGAGGCCCCCTTGCAATGTGGGAATCCATGCATGGCAAAGCTCTTGGTTGCAAGCGGCCGGAAACTGGCTCCTAAAAGAAAGGGCGGCGGATTTCTCCGCCGCCCGAGGTGGGGATTACAAGCGCGTCACCAATTCTTCGTGATGCGC
>DATHQA010000218.1:0-6897 GCA_035483375.1 Rhizomicrobium sp.
GCTGCTTCAAACTGGAACATGTCGCCTCCTCGCAGGCTTAACCGCGTTTCGTCCGGCGTTACGGGGATCCGCGTCCCCATGCGCATTGGTGCAAAACCAATGCCCGCGAATATTGTGCCGCGCCGTTAAGCAACGCGTTTAACCGTCTCATTTCCACGCATCGCCCGATTGCCCGTGATGGCGGCGACTTTGCACGCTGAAAGCCGCGGGCATGTGTTAACCCGCAATCGGCAACGGAAATGCATCAATATTTCGCCTCGCCCTGGCTCAAGCCATCGGACCGTGCGCTGGATTGGCACGGACCGGTTGCGCGCGCCTTCGTCCCGTTTCCGCACGCGGATTTGGAGCGTCCCATCACGGCATTGTTCGAAACGGTTGCGCGAGACCATGCAGACAGGATCGCTTTGGACGACGGTCATGTTCGCCTCACCTATCGCGAGACATTGCATGCGGTTCGTCATCTGGCACGCCGCATTGCGAGCGAAACGAAAGCGAAAGAACTCATCGGCATCCTGCTCGCGCCGCATGTCGATTTCCCGATTGCGATGTTGGCGTGCCTGGCAGCGGGCAGGCCTTTCGTGCCGCTCGATCTGCATTATCCCGCCCGCTGGATTGCCGACGTCACCGAAGATGCGCACATGGCCGCGATCATCGGGCGTTTCGACAATGCGGAAACCGATGCCGCCGTTCCGCATTCGCTGCGCAGAATCGAAATGGATGTGGATACGCACGAAACACCTGTTTCGCATTTCGCACCCGTCGGTCCCGATGAACCCGCGCTTGTGCTCTATACGTCAGGCAGCACAGGCAAACCGAAAGGTATCGTCAACAGCCAGCGCGCTCTGCTGCGCCGTGTCGAGCAATATATCAACGCGGCGCATATCAATGCCGACGATCGTTTCATGCCGCTCAGTTCGGATTGCACGATTGCGGGTCTGCGCGAGCGGCTGACGGCGCTCCTCACCGGCGCCGCGCTTCATCTCATCGACACGCAACGCGCAGGTGCGCGCGTGATCCTCAATCGTCTGCACAAGGACGAGATCACGATTTGCTATGCTGTGCCCGCCTTGCTGCGCTCGCTCATTCAGCTCGATTCGAAGACGCCGCTGCATCTTCGCGTCATACGCGTCGGCGGCGATGCGGTTCTGTGGAGCGACGTCGAATTGTTGCGCGGCTGGCTTTCGCCGGAATGCCTCATCGAACTCGGTTACAGCTCCACCGAAGCGCCGATCATGCAATGGTTCGTGCCGCGCGATTTTTCGCAAGATGGCGCGCGCGTGCCTATCGGTTATCCGCTTCCGGGTAATGCACTCGCCATTCTCAGCGACGACGGCAAACCGGCAGCGCCTGGCGAAGCAGGCGAGCTTGTGATTCGCAGTCCTTGTGTCGCGCTGGGGCGTTGGATCGATGGCCATTGCGTGGCAGATGATTTCCCATCCGATCCCGAAGATAATAGCACCCGCATATTGCGCACGGGCGATCTCGTGCGGTTGCGCGAAGATGGCCTCATCGATCTCATCGGCCGCAAGGATCGCCAGATCAAAATCCGCGGTCAACGCATCGAGCCCGGCGAGATCGAAGCTGCTCTGCGCCGCAATGCGGGTGTACGCGATGCTGCGATATTCCCACGCCGCGTCGGCGAAAGCTGGTGGCTCATCGCCTATATCGTCTCGGGTGTAGCGAACGATTCCGAAGAGGATTTGAAGGCTTATCTTAAAGACACACTTCCACCCTCTCTCCAACCACAACGCCTCTATTTCGTTGAAGAAATTCCTCGTCTTCCGAGCGCCAAACTCAACACCAAGGCTCTGGAAGCTCTCGATGAAATAAATAAGGGCAACGAACGTGATGCGCTTGTCGCCGAGCCAAATATTTCACATGAAGCAAGTGAAACGGAAAACATCGTCGCGACGATCTGGAAACGTTTGCTCGATCTGCCTGCGATCGACCGCGAGGCAAATTTCTTCGACCTCGGCGGCGACTCGCTCCTGACGCTCAACATGATGTTCGAGATCGAGGAAGTGCTCGACATCGAACTTCCCGTCACGATGATCTATCAGACGCCGACCATCGCGTCGCTATCGGAGGCAATCGAACAACACGCGGAATACAAATTCTCGCCGCTTGTGCCGATCAGAAGCGGAGAAGGTCCGCCACTCTTCATCGTTCATGGCGTCGGCGGCAATGTGATGGAATTGTTCGGCTTCGGAAAACACATCGAAACGCGGGTTTACGCGATCCAGGCGCGGGGCCTTGATGGCCGCGAAGAACCGAACCACAGCATTGCGGAGATGGCGGCCTATTATCTCTCCGCCATTCGCGTGATGCAGCCCAACGGTCCCTACAATCTCGCGGGATATTCCTCGGGAGGGTTGATCGCCTGCGAAATGGCGCAGCAGCTCAAAGCGAATGGCACGAACGCTCAATCTCTCACCTTGATCGATACACAGACCAATGCGCGGCAATGGCCGCTTGCGGTGTGGTTCGACGTTCTGCGGCGCAGAGGCCATCATCATCGCGCGGCAATCCGCTTGCTTTCGACGAAGGAAAAGATCATTTACGGCGCGAAGATCGCCGCGTCTTTCTATGGACGAATTTTGTGGCGCTTGGGTTTGGGAAAGGCCGACATATCAGCGCCGACGGAGATACGCATTCCAACTGCACTGCAGAAAGTGTTCCAGGCGACGCTCGAGGCCGTCGCGAATTACAGACCCAAGAGATATGACGGCGAAGTTCTGCTGTGCGTTTCGCAATTGGGCAATCCGATGATGGCCGAACCGCAGAAAATCTGGCGACGCTATGTTCGCAAGCTGGATGTGCAAATCATTCCCGGCGATCACCGCACGATGATCGAAGGTGAGAACGGCAAAGTGCTCGCGGATGTTTTATCCGCGCATCTCAAGCGTGCGCAAGCTCGATCTGGATGACATTCGAACGTTCGACCGCAAACGACGCGGCGCAAATGCCAAGATAGAATTGCCAGTTGCGCAGGAACGCGCCGTCATGGCCTAGCGCCATGACTTCGCTTTCCTTCACACGCATGCGCGCGGCCCATTCCCTAAGCGTGCGCGCGTAATCCTGCCCGAACGAAAACGTATCGCGGATTTTGAGGCCCGCGCGTTCGGCTTCCTCGCGAAAACGTTGCAGCGAAGGCAGCATGCCGCCGGGAAACACATAATGCCGAATGAAATCGCTGCGCGTACGATAATCCGCAAAGACTTCATCGCGGATCGCGATGGTTTGGATCATCGCGCTGCCGCCGCGCCGCAAGCGCTGCGCAATGGCACGGAAATATTGCGGCCAATAATGCTCGCCTACCGCCTCGAACATTTCGATGGACACGATCACATCGAACGTGCCGCGCACTTTGCGATAATCCTCAAGCCTGATGTCGGCGTTGCCGTTCAATCGCGCGCTCGCAAATTTGTGCTGCGAGGGAGAAATCGTGAGGCCGGTCACATCATGCGAAGCACGCGACGCTTCTTCCGCGAAACCGCCCCAGCCGCAGCCGATCTCAAGCACGGAAGCGCGCGGCGAGTTGAAATGCTCCAGGATGCGTCCGTATTTGTTGCGTTGCGCTTCGGCAAGCGTGTTGTCAGGCTTGTGAAACAAAGCCGACGAATAGGTCATCGTTTCGTCGAGCCACAACCGATAAAAGTCGTTGCCGACATCGTAATGCGCTTCGATGTTCTTGCGGCTGCCGCTCATGCTGTTGCGGCGCACGAACGCGTTATGGGCTACGAACAACAGACGATTGAGGAAATTGCCGTGCGCGAAGTCAGCGAGATAATCGAGGTTGAGCAGGAACACGGAAATGAGAGATTCTATATCGTCGGTCTCCCATGCGCCCGCGATGAAATCCTCACCGAGCCCGATATCGCCGCGCGCGATTGTGCGCCGCAACACATCCCATTCGTGAATGATGAAACGCCCGCGCGGCCCAGGCTGCGGCCCTTGCACAATTGTTTCCGTGCCATCGGGCGCTACAAACTCCAGCGTGCCGAATTCGAGCCGTGCAATCGCATCGAGCCAACGCTTTTGGATCGCGGAATTTGAAATGAAATTCATCGGCGGCCCCCGAGCCTTATCTCAGGTATATTATATGCCCGCCCACCAATTGTAACCCTGATCCTCCCAATAGCCGCCCTTGCCGCCATTGATGTGGTTGAAATCGGTGACAAGCTCGATTCCATTCACATATTTCGCCATTTTATAACCGAGCTGGCGTTCCGCCCGCAGACGCACGGGCGCGCCGTTCGCCACCGGCAAAGGCTTACCGTTGAGGTCGTAGGCGAGGATCGTCTGCGGGTGCATCGCCTCGATAAGGTCGAGGCTCTCGTAATAAAATTGCGGATGATTGTCGTCGTTCGACATGTTGTCGGCGCAATGGAAAACCACGAATTTGGTGTGCCGCTTGGGTTCGGCTTTTATGATGATTTCCGAAAGCAGTGCACCCGTCCATTCGCCGATGCAGGACCATCCTTCCACGCAATCATGCCGCGTGATCTGTGTGCGCGAAGGCATTGCGCGCAAATCCGCAACGGAAAGATCAAGCGGATTATGTACGAGCCCGCGCACCGCAACACGCCAATTGCGGAAACCTGTCGCCACATGCGCGTCATAATCGTCGGAATCGGGATTGAGCGTGCCATTGGCGCGGAATATCGGTGCGATATCGGCTTTCGTGAATTCGGGCGCAAGCGCGTGGCGGTTCGTGATCGCACGTTGGACCATATGGGTGAGTTGTTCCGCGCCGCGCAGAACATTCGGCCCCCAGGTTGATTGAGAAATCTTGTCGCAACCAGCAAGCACCGCGGCGCTCATCGTCGCCGCGGCACGCGCGAGGAATTTGCGGCGTGAGGATTCAGTCATCGTCGCTCTCGATCGCAAAACGGCCCGTAATCATGGAGCGCAAACCATTGATCGGCGCCGACAGAACAAGCATCACGATATGGACGACAAAGAACCCCACAAACGAAAACGCGCAAATGAAATGGATCGTACGCGCGGTTTGCCGTCCGCCGAACAACCACAGCAATTGCGGGACGGCGGTATCGACTGTGGGCGACATCGTGAGCCCCGTCAGCACAATGAGCGGGCCGAGAATGAAGATGACCGTGAAGTAAGCGAGCTTCTGAAGCACGTTGTAATGCAGCGCTTCCTTGCCCTTCGGGAAACGCAGGCGCAGATGATCGACGAAATCTTTCCCGATATTGCGGATGTCGTGCCCGGTGGGAAGCAACTCGCGGATATGGCCGCTTGAGATCGCGTAACTCGCAAACAGCAAACCGTTGATCACAAACAGCCACGCAAAAAAGAAATGCCACAGCCGTCCGAGTGCGAGCGATTTGAATCCTGGGATCGTTGCCCAGCTCGGGAAGCCGCGCACGACCATCTGCCCATAGAAGGACGAAACGCCAAGCATTCCTGTCGTGTTGAATTGATAGGGGCCAACCTGCGTGACGCCTTTGAGGCTTCCATCCGGCTCGCGCCAGGCGCTCATCGATAGCACGGGATGATCGAAATCCGCCGTCTTGCCCAAATAGAGCGCGGGATGCGCGTTGAAAATCTGCAAGCCGCTCATGAGCATGACGAGCAGTACGAGCGCATTGATCCAATGCAGCACACGCACCATCACCGAATGGCGATAGACGAGCAGCCTTTCCTTGTGTGCGCTACCCGTCGGGGCCAGAGACGCCATACAATTTGCTCCGAGAGGCGAAAGGCAGCCCCAACGCGTTTCGCCGCCGAAACTTTATTGTCCCCCGGTCCTTTGCGAAACCCCGGCAACATGAAGTCTTGTTCAAATAGAAGGGAGCCCCCCGATTTTCGGCGGCGAAGGCCCGTGCTAAGGTGCGGCCCGCGTCCGGTCCCCATACCGGGAGGGGGCGGCGCAATGGTCATCATCACCGGCGGACATTATCGGCAGATCTCATGGCAAATTTCGATCAAGGCGGACCGCGCTCCATCGCGATGGCGCAGGCCAAGGGCACGGTCAAATGGTTCAATTCCACCAAAGGCTACGGCTTTATCACATTGGAAAACGGCAGCGATGCGTTCTGCCATGCTTCGGCATTGGCAGCGCTCGGCACGCCCAATCTTCCCCAAGGCTCGACAATCGTCTGCGACCTGCAGGAATCCCCACGGGGCCTGCAGGTGGTGACGGTGCATAGCGTCGACACCTCTACTGCCGATCCGTCGGGCGGGGAGCATGACCGCTTCGGTGGCGGCGGTGGCGGCGGCCATCGCGACCGCTTCGGCGGCGGCGGGCGCGACAGGTTCGGCGGCGGCGGCGGCGATCATGACCGCTTCGGCGGCGGGGATCGCTTTGGCGGCGGCGACCGGTTTGGCGGTGGAGACCGCTTCAGTTCCAATTATGGCGGCGGCGGGCAACGGCGCGGCGGCGGCGGACGCCCCTCTCACGATTCCGGTGGCCCCAGCGGCCCCATGGTCGAAGGCCGGGTCAAATTCTTCAACGATCAGAAGGGCTTCGGCTTCGTCATGCCGGAAGACGGCAGCGGTGACGTCTATGTCCATGCGAGCGCGCTGCGCCGCTCGGGCATCCCGGCGCTGGGTCCAGAGCAGCGGATCCGCTACTCCACCCGCCAGGGCATGAAGGGCGTCGAGGTCGACAAGATCGAGTTGCTCTAAATCCGAACTCGCTAGTTTAAGCCTACAACCACCGCGCAAAGCTGCTTTGCGCGGTGGTTTGCGTTTACGGCCTTGAAAGGCATTTTCCGCTTTCTATATAGGAACGATGTATATCGGACCTATATAGGCAGAGCATGGACGTTCGGACCATCTGTCTTGGCATCCTGACGCGCGGTGACGCGACGGGCTACGAGATCAAAAAGCTGTTCGAGGAAGACGGCTACCTCCATTTTGTGGAGGCAAGCT
>DATHQA010000219.1:0-2221 GCA_035483375.1 Rhizomicrobium sp.
AGGCGAAATCCAGCGCCTTGCCGCCTTTGAGGACGAGGGGAGGATATTGCTCCCAGGTCATGAGGTTCTTGAGGGCCGCTGGCAATTCACCCGGCGTGAGCGGGCATACCACAGCACTCAGGTTTTGCCGCACCACAGACCCGCCGCTTGTCTCGATGGCTTCCCGCATATTCACGACGTCTGCCCGCAATCCGTCTGGCCGTCCACGGGCCGAGAAAACCACATCGCTTTGCGAAGCGCTAATCGCCGGACGTTAACGGTTATTACCTGCTGTGGAGGCGTTCTCGCACCGAAAATGGGGTGGCTTTGTTATCTAAACATCCGTGCCTGAACGCAAAATTGCAATATTGTCACTGTACAATTCGCGACAATTGGGCGCTTGTGTCACTGCGAATTTGAACCAAATGGAGCTTAGTCGGGTGGTTGGTCTTCCCCTTTTCTGTAGAATAAAACTCAAAGACTTGTGATTTCTGGAGTAATCCGTTTTGGATGAATTGTGTTCTGTTCTCACACGCGTCGCCTCGGCTTCCGAGAGGAAACCACTCATCGTCACGCTGACGCGCACGCCGGTATCACCGGCGCTCGGACACATATTCGGGCAGGAATGGTCCTCCAATCTCGTTCTCGCGAAAACGGGCGAGTTGAAAGCTTTCGCGTTCGCGAAGGCGAACGGTCTGACAGGCGCACTCGACATACGATCCACGCCGGCGCTCATTGACTCGCTGCATGCCGGTGGATTTCAGCTTTTCCTGCGCTTCACCGATCCATCCGTCTATGTTGAGGTTCTAGAACGTGAGCCAGCGCTCATCGAACTCGCATCGGCACTCATCACGCAATTCCGCACAGAGACCGATTGGGAAAAGATGCGCATGACAGCTGCCGCGCGCGGCTTCGTCCAATCCTGCAACACCACGACCCCGCAAGGTGCGCCTGTCGATATCTTCATCCGCAAAAGCGGGGGCGATGTTCAACTTGCTTTGCCGATCAACTCGAACCCGCCGATACGCAGGCTCGTACTCGTCGACAACAATTTGACGGGCGAACGCGGGCATTTCCTGTCGCTTGCGCAAACCATCTCCGATGGCGCTGCGAAGATGGGCGCAGAAATTGTCTGGGGGGCAAACGAAAGGCTGAAAGATTCGGATGTACCGCGCAACGTGATCATGGAGCGCT
The DNA here is from genome assembly GCA_035483375.1 of Rhizomicrobium sp. Taxonomy (GTDB): domain Bacteria; phylum Pseudomonadota; class Alphaproteobacteria; order Micropepsales; family Micropepsaceae; genus Rhizomicrobium. The sequence continues at coordinate 1,174 of DATHQA010000219.1, forward strand.
GCTTCCATACGTCGCTATTCGATCTTTGTCCGGAAGAGCAGAAAACCCGCGACCTGTCGGATGAAATCGCAGCCGGGTGGGAGCGCCTCTTCGAGAAATATGACGGTCCCCATACGCATTTTCTGCTTCATTCCGCCGACGGCCATCAGATTCGGGCCGCGCACAAATTGCTCGACAAGCGCGCGGAACGCGAAGGCGTCGTGCATGTCTGCACGCCGCATCATCCAACCCAGATGCCGTCGCGCAACATCGCCCGCGAGATCGACCGCTACATCGTGCTGCTCACGAAATTGGAAGATTTCGGCGAACGCGTTTTCCTCTGGACGGAAACCCAAGCGCTTGCCTCGCTCTATTCGCAGCGCTTCGGCGCGCCGGTGTCGGCGCTGAGGCTTCCCGCTCCCGCCTGGGCGCGCGAAGTCAAGATCGATGCCGCCCGCAAAAGACCCGTCATCGGCTATTTCGGTATTGCGCGCGGCGATAAGGGATTTCTGGAACTGCCCGGCATTTTCCGTGCGGCGCTCGCACAATGCAAAGGCATCGAGGCGCCGGAATTCATCGTACATGCAGCACCTACGCCGACCGTCAGGCCGGGTGTTGCGGAAGCGATGGCGGAGCTTGCGGAAATCCCCAGCGTCAAACTCTATCCGAAATTTCTCAGTGAAACCGAGTATCGTGAATTGTTCATGCGCGTCGATGCGGTGATGCTTCCCTATGAACGCCGCTTATACGCGACGCGTGGTTCCGGCGTGCTCATCGAAACGCTGGCTTCAGGCAAGATCGCGTTGGTATCGGCAGGCACGGCCCTTGCGGAATATCAAGCCGAAGGCGAGATGATGGTCTGTGATACAGAAGCCGACTGGGCGGCCGCGATCAGGACCGTCGCAGCACGCCGCCTGGAATTGCTGGAATCCGCCCGGCTGTTGGGCACTCGCTTTCGCCAGAGCCATTCGCCGGCTGCCTATGTGGCGCAGTTTGCCTCCGAGATTGACGCGCCGGTCTACGATGAGGGACTTTTGTTCAACCAGGGAAAAGGCCGATCCGGTTCCGG
>DATHQA010000220.1:0-5211 GCA_035483375.1 Rhizomicrobium sp.
TCGGTCGTGTTCGTGCCGCTGCTTGCCTTCGACGCCCGTGGCCATCGCCTCGGTTATGGCGGCGGGTATTATGATCGGACGCTCTCGGCGTTGAAGCCCATCGCCATCGGCATCGCCTATGCCGGACAGGAAGTGGCCGAACTGCCCCGGCAGGACCATGACCATCCTCTGGATGCCATCCTAACCGAGCAGGGGTTGAGAAGGTTCGTTCCCGCGCTATAACGCGCCCGTTTTCGCTGTCGGATAAGCACATGGCCGGTCATTCCCAGTACAAGAACATCATGTTCCGCAAGGGCAGGCAGGATAAGGAGCGCTCCAAGCTCTTCTCCAAGCTCGCGCGTGAAATCACGGTGGCCTCGAAAGCGGGGCTGCCGGACCCGAACCACAATCCGCGCCTGCGCACGGCCATCCTCGCGGCCAAGGCGCAATCCATGCCCAAGGACAATATCGAGCGCGCCATCAAAAAGGGGCAAGGCGGCGATGCCGAGAATTACGACGAGATCCGCTACGAGGGGTATGGGCCGGGCGGCGTCGCGATCATCGTCGAGGCGCTGACCGACAACCGCAACCGCACCTCCGCCGATGTGCGTTCGACCTTCTCCAAATATGGCGGCGTGATGGGCGAGACGAATTCGGTCTCGTTCATGTTCAACCGTCTCGGCGCCATCGCCTATCCGCTCGATAAGGGCAGTGAAGACGCGATGCTGGAACTCGCGATCGAAGTAGGCGCGGACGAATGCGTCACGGGCGAGGCCGAGCACGAATTCCTCACAAGCGTGGAGAATTTCATCTCCGTGCGCGACGCACTGGAAGCGAAACTTGGACCAGCGCAATCGGCTGCGATCACCTGGCGGCCGCAGAATATGGTCGAGCTGAAGGACGAAGCCGGCGAGCAACTCGTCAAGCTCGTCGAAACGCTCGACGATCACGACGATGTGCAGAACGTCTATGGCAATTACGCGCTATCCGATGCGCTGATGGCGAAGTTGGGCGATTGATTTAGACTTAGCTCTATGGATGCAGGCGAAACACGCGCAAGCCTGAAACGTGCAGCGGAAACGGGCGATCTTGCCGCGCTGACGGCACTTGGGCGGCATATGCTTGTCGAGCTGCCTTATATGCATCGCGAAGGTGTTGGACACATCATCGAAGCGGCACAGAAAGGCGAGCCCGACGCGACGCATATGGTGTCGGTATTCGCGGCCTGTGGCGCGGGCCTGCCGCAGGATTGGTCGGCCGCGTTCGATTACATGCGGCATGCGGCGGGTTTCGGTTCATCGCTTGCACGCGCGCAACTGGCGTTGCTCTCGAACAAGGAATGGCAGCATGCGCGCGATCACATCGATATCGATACGCTGCTCGCGACGCCCGAGCCGCGTATCGTCTCGCCGGCCCCGCGCATTTCGGTCATCGAAAACCTGTTGCCGCATGTTTTGTGCGATTGGCTTATCGAACGTGCGCGGCCGCATCTGAAGCCGGCGCAGGTCTATAGCCGCACGACCGCAGAAGGCAGCATCGAACGCGGCCGTACGAACAGCGCGATGGAATTCAACATCGCCGAAACCGATCTTGTCGTGGCGCTTGTGCGCGAGAAGATCGCACGCCTCACGCAATTGCCGATGCATGCGATGGAGCACACGCAAGTGTTGCACTACACGCCGGGCCAGCAATTCTTCCGGCATTTCGATTTCTTTGAGCCTTCGATCCCCACCCATGCGCGCGAAATCGAAGCGCGGGGCCAAAGGCTTGCGACATTCCTCATCTATCTGAATGAGAATTTCGAAGGCGGTGAAACCGATTTCCCCGAAATCGGCTGGCGCTATTGCGGGCGCAAAGGCGATGCGCTGCTGTTCTGGAATGTGGAGGGTCGCGCGCCCGACCGGCGCACGCTGCATGCGGGCCTGCCTACCACGCGCGGTGAGAAATGGCTGCTCTCGCAATGGATACGCGGGCGCTAGTCAGGTATCGAACAAAAGCGATACAAATCCCGCATGAGCGGCACGATTCGCATTCTGGGGCTTGATCCCGGCTTGGCGCGCATGGGCTGGGGCGTCATCGACGTCGCCGGCACCCGGCTTTCGCATGTCGCCCATGGCGCGATCCTGACGAACGCGCGGGAGGATCTGGGCCGGCGCCTGCTCACGCTGCATGTGGAATTGAGCGCGGTGATACAGGGGCACCGGCCCTTCGCCATCGCCATCGAACAGGCGTTCGTGCACAAAGACCCGCAAGCGGCTCTGAAGCTCGGTCACGCGCGCGCGGTAGCCTTGCTGGCGGCTGCGCAATTGGGACTCGAAATCGCCGAATATGCGCCCAATCACATCAAGAAGTGCGTGGTTGGCGCAGGGCACGCCGGCAAGGAACAGGTGCAGGCGATGGTGAAGCGTCTGCTGCCTACCGCGCGCGTGGAACAGGCCGACGCGGCGGATGCGCTCGCCGCGGCCATCGCGCATGCGCATCTTGCGATGACGCGCGCCAAGATCGCGGCAGCGCTCGCGTGATGGGAAGATTGGCATGATCGGCAAACTCACCGGCATCGTCGATGTGCTGGCGGAGGATCACGCGATCATCGATGTCGGCGGCGTGGGCTATCTCGTGCAATGCCCGTCTTCGACGCTGGCGCGGTTGAGCGCGGGCACAACGGCTTCGCTCATGATCGAGACGCGCGTGACGGACGAAACGATCAAGCTTTACGGCTTTTTCGCAGCCGAGGAACGCGAATGGTTTCGGCTTCTGCAAACCGTGCAGAATGTCGGCGCGCGTGTGGCGTTGAACATTCTCTCCGCGCTTTCGTCGCGCGAGATCGAACGCGCGCTTGCATTGGGTGACAAGGCCGCGATGGGCCGTGCGCAAGGCGTGGGGCCGAAACTCGCAACCCGCATCGTGACGGAATTAAAGGACAAGGCGCCGTCCATGATGCTGCGCGGAACCGCAGACGAAATGTCGGCACCTGTTGTGGCACCACGCGGACCGGAAGCCGATGCGGTCTCCGCCCTCGTCAAACTCGGCTATTCGCCCACGCATGCTGCGGAAAGTGTCGCGCGTGTGGCGCGCGAGCTTGGCGATGTGCCCGCAGATGTCCTCATCCGCGAAAGCTTGCGGGCAATGGGACGGTAGGATAAAGTCAGACTAGTCAGACTAGTCAGGAGAACGCCATGGGCAAAATCTGGCCTGTCCAGGACGCCAAAGCGCGGTTTTCGGAACTCATCCGTGCCGCAAAGACCGAACCGCAAAAGGTCACGCTGCGTGGCGAGGAGGCAGCTTTCGTTCTTTCGCCCGAGGAATACCACCGGCTCACGCGGTTTGTGCAAGGTCCGCAGAAAACAGCGAAGCCCAAAACATTGGCGGATGTTTTGCTGAATTGTCCTGTCGTTCCCGAATTCGAATTGCCGCCGCGTAGACGCGAGCTCATGCGCAAGATCGATTTCGATTAAGTGATAACATGTGTAATTTAAAATGAAATTCCTTCTCGACACCTGCGTTCTTTCCGATGGTATGAAGGGTAGGCCTAATCCTGGACTGACACGCTGGCTTGAAGGCATCCCCGTCGATCAGCGCTATGTGAGCGTCCTCTCGCTGGCCGAAATTCAGTTTGGCATCTATCGACTTGCGCAGGGGCAGAAGAAAGATGCGCTTGCCAGATGGTATGAGACGGAACTCAGGCCCACCTGCGGCACGCACGTTCTGCCCTTCGACGAGCCGGAAGCGGTTCTATGGGCGCAGCTGCGCGTGCGCCAGCCGAATGCGGCATTCATGGATACTCAACTTGCTGCCACCGCGCTCGCAAACAAAATGGCAATCGTCACGCGCAACGTTATTGATTTCGAATATGATGGGCTCGACGTGCTCAACCCTTGGGAAGATTAATGGCCGCGCCGCGAACCAATCCGGCTGATAACACTCGTCTTGTTGCTCCGGAGCGCAACGAGGAAGATACGCTTGAGGCGGGTTTGCGGCCGCGGCGCTTGGCCGATTTCGTCGGCCAGCAACAGGCGCGCGAGAATCTTTCCGTGTTCATCGAAGCGGCGAAAACGCGCGCCGAAGCGCTCGATCATGTGCTGTTCTTCGGCCCGCCGGGCTTGGGAAAAACGACGCTCGCGCAAATCGTGGCGCGCGAGCTCGGCGTCAATTTCCGTTCGACCTCCGGCCCGGTGCTTGCGAAGGCTGGCGATCTGGCTGCGATCCTCACCAATCTCGAAGCGCGCGATGTTCTTTTCATCGACGAGATCCATCGCCTCAATCCTGCGGTCGAGGAAATCCTTTATCCCGCGATGGAGGATTACGAACTCGATCTCGTGATCGGCGAAGGACCATCGGCGCGTTCGGTGAAGATCACGCTTGCGCCGTTCACGCTTGTGGGGGCGACGACGCGTTCGGGTCTTATCACGACGCCGCTGCGCGACCGTTTCGGCATCCCCGTGCGCCTGAACTTCTATTCGGCGGACGAACTCGTCGCGATTGTGGAGCGCGGTGCGCGCGTGCTTTCGCTCGAACTTACGGAAGACGGCGCGCGCGAGATCGCAGCGCGTGCGCGCGGCACGCCGCGTATCGCAGGACGCCTGCTCAAGCGCGTGCGCGATTTTGCTGCCGTCGCCCAACACAAACGCGTTGATGCGAAGATTGCCGATGCGGCGCTCACGCGTCTCGAAGTCGATCAGCGTGGCCTCGATGCATTCGACCGGCGCTATCTGAAACTCATCGCGGAATCCTTTGGCGGCGGGCCTGTCGGCATCGAAACCATTGCAGCGGCACTCGGTGAACCGCGCGATGCGATCGAGGAAATCGTGGAACCCTATCTGCTGCAACAGGGTTTCGTGCAGCGTAGTCCGCGTGGACGCATGGCAACTGCGCAGGCGTATGCGCATTTGGGTCTTGCAGCACCCAATCGCGATCCGTCGCAGATAGGGCTTTTGTTCAAGGATGACGGCGCCGATGAATGAAGGTCACGGCCGTTTCGAGGGCAAGGTGCACATCCTGCCCATCCGCATCTATTACGAAGACACCGATCTTTCGGGCGTCGTTTATCACGCGAATTATTTGCGTTATATGGAGCGCGGACGTTCGGAATTCTTCCGTTGCGCGGGCGTGGCGCGGCTTGCGCAACTGGAGGATCCGGAACCGACCGTCTGGACCATACGCAAGGTTTCGCTCGAATATTTCCGGCCCGCACGCCTCGACGATCTTATCGAGGTGCATACGATTGCGCCTTCG
>DATHQA010000221.1:0-3527 GCA_035483375.1 Rhizomicrobium sp.
CTCATAACACGCGACGGCACGACGGTGTGGACGGAAACGCGCGCGGCGTTCGTGCGCTGGAACGGCAGGCCGGCCTCGCTTTCGTGGATGAACGACATCACTACGCGCAAGCACATGGAACAAGAGCTTGTGCGCAGCAAGGAAGCGGCGGAATTCGCCAACCGCACCAAGACCGAATTCCTCGCCAATATGAGCCATGAATTGCGCACGCCGCTGAACGCGATCCTCGGCTTCTCCGAAGTGATCCGCGAGGAAATGTTCGGGCCCGTAGGTCAGGACCGCTATATCGAATATGCGCAGGACATCCATGCGAGCGGCGAGCATCTGCTCGAACTCATCAACGACATTCTCGATCTGTCGAAACTCGAGGCAGGCAGGCTCGAACTGCGCGAAAGTGCGGTGTCGCTGCCCAAAGTGGTCGAGCATTGCCTGACGCTTGTGAAGAACCGGGCTGCGGCGGGCGGCGTGAAACTCATCACCGAAATCCCCGACGATGTGCCCGCGTTGCGCGCCGACGAACGTTCGGTGAAACAGATCCTGCTCAATCTTCTTTCCAATGCCGTGAAATTCACGCCGAAAGGCGGCAGCGTGACGACGGGGATCACGTTCTCGCCGCGTGGCGGCTTTCATGTCGCCGTCACCGATACGGGTATCGGTATGAGCGCTGAAGAGATCGAAGTCGCGCTGTCGCCGTTCGGCCAGATCGATTCACAAATTGCGCGCGAGCATCACGGCACGGGTTTGGGCCTGCCCATCACGCGCTCGTTGCTTGCGCTGCATGGCGGCGAACTCAGCGTAAAAAGCGAACCCAAACTCGGCACGACGATGACGGCGCATTTCCCCGCCGAGCGCGCGACGCAGCAGACGGACGCCGCTTAGCCGATGACGACCTCTTCGAGCGAAACGTCATGGCCCCATAGCCGCTCGATATGGGTTTTCACCAATTCCATCGTCGGATGATGCAGCGGCACGCCGCGATGCATGCGGTGTTCGAGATATAATTTGCGATTGCCCTTGAGGTCCGCGCCCACCACCTGGATATCGGGGTCGAGCGCGCCCGCATCGTATTGCCGCGCAAGCGTTGCGCGCACTTTGCGATAGCCGTTTTCGTTGTGGATGGACGCGACTTTATAGGCCGCGTCGTCCGCCTTGTCGTGCAGGCCGAACATGCGGAAATCGCGGATCACTTTCGGCGACAGGAATTGCTCGATGAAGCTTTCGTCGCGGTAATTGGCCCAGGCATCCTTCAGCGTCGCCATGAAATCGCCGGAGCCTGCGAATTGCGGGAACCAGTCGCGATCCTCCGCGGTCGGCGTCTCGCAGATGCGCCGGATATCCGCCATCATCGCGTAGCCGAGCGCGTAAGGATTGATGCCGTAATAACGCCGGTCGTCGAATTCGGGCTGGAACACGACGCTCGTGTGGCTATGCAGGAATTCGAATATCGAACCTTCCCCGATAAGCCCGCGGTCGTAAAGCAGGTTCATGATCGTGAAATGCACGAAGGTCGCGCAGCCTTCATTCATCACCTTGGTCTGGCGCTGCGGATAGAAATATTGCGCGAGATTGCGCACGATGCGCAGCGTTTCGCGTTGCCACGGTTTGAGCGTCGGCGAATATTTTTCGAGGAAGTAGAGAAGATTTTCCTCCGGCAGCTTCGCCTCTTCCGCGAAATCCTCGTCGTCGGCATCGCGCACGGGTGGCGTCACGCGCAAAGGAAGGTTCGCGGGCAAAGTGCGCCACAATTCGTTGTAAGTCTCATCCTGATATTCGGCGCGGCGGCGCAGTTTCTCCATCGTGCGCTCGCGCGAGGGGCGCGGCGGGCGGCGATAACGGAATACGCCCTGATTCATGATCGCATGCGCGGAATCGAGCACGGATTCCACCTCCTCACGGCCGTGACGTTCCTCGCAGGCCGAAATGTAACGCTTGGCGAAGGCGAGATAATCGTGAATGCCTTCCGCATTCGTCCATTGCCGGAACAGATAATTGTTCTTGAAGAAATGATTGTGCCCGAAGGCTGCATGCGCAATGACGAGCGCCTGCATCGTCATCGTGTTTTCTTCGAGCAGATAGGAAATGCACGGATTGGAATTGATGACGATTTCATAGGCGAGCGCGCTGTGGCCCCCGCGATACATCGTCTCCTCGCGCGCGAACAATTTTCCGAAGGACCAGTGATTGTACATGAGCGGCATGCCGAACGACGAATAGGCATCGAGCATCTGCTCGGACGAGATGATCTCGATCTGGTTAGGATAGACGTCGAGCTTCAGATCGTTGAGCGCGATATCCTCGATCGCCTTCAGCGTGCGGTCGAGCGCCGCAAAATCCCATTCGGCCTCTTTGAAGAGAAGCGTCACGTTGCCTCCGCCTTTTTGAACAGTTCGCGGAAAACTGGGAAAATGTCAGAGGGGCGCGAGATGCGTTTCGTCGCGAAATTGGGCCATAATTCGCACACGGTGCGATAGGCGCGCCAAAGTTCGGCGCCGGAATCCTCGGATGCGAACACTTCCATCTCGCGCTCGTCGAGGATTTCGATATACGCATAATATTGGCATAGCGGCATGATTTCGCCGTTCAGCATGTCCACGCAGCGCCGCGCATCGCCGGATTGCGTGTAACCGTCGGAGGCCTGCGCGGCATAGATGTTCCAATCGGCTGTTGCGTAACGTTCGCGCTGGATCTCCAGCATCTTGTCGAGCGCGGTGGAAACGACCGTGCCGCCCGATTGGCGCGAGTAGAAGAATTCCTGCTCATCCACCTCCTGCGCATCATGGGTATGGCGGATGAACACGACATCGACTTTCTCGTAGCGTCGCTTCAGGAACAGATGCAGCAGCATGTAGAAGCGTTTGGCGAGATCCTTCTCGCGTTCGCCCATCGAACCCGAAACGTCCATGAGGCAGAACATCACCGCCTGGCTTGTCGGCACAGGTTGTTCGGTGAAAGAATTGAAGCGCACGTCGATGGGATCGACAAACGCGATCCATTTGCGTTTCGAATTCGCTTTCGCGAGTTGCTCCTTCAGCGCCACGATCTCCGCGCGCGTTTCATCGCTTTGCGGATCGACCTGTTCGAGCGTGTCGAGACGTGCTTCAAGCGCTGCCACATCTTTCAAGCTCGGACGCTTCAGCGCAAGCCTGCGGCCATAGGAATTGCGCATCGTGCGCAACAGGTTGATCTGCGTCGGCGCACCGGCCGTCGTGATGCCTGCGCGCCGCCAAATGCGGCTCGGCGTTTCCTTCAGCGTCGTGCGCACGAGATTGGGAAGTTCGAGATCCTCGAAGAAGATGTCGAGCACCTCTTCCTCGCTCATCGTGAATTCGAAATCGTCCTCGCCTTCGCCGGAATCCGACGCCTGCTTGCCGCGCCCGCCATCCTCCCCCTTTTGCGGTTTCTTGATCTCGTCGCCGGGTGTGAATTCCTTGTTGCCGGGCAGCACGAAATCCTGCTCGCCGGAGGATTTCGGATCGAGGCGGAAGCGCGGTTCGCGCGTGCCTTTCGCGGAAATCTTGATCTTGCGG
>DATHQA010000222.1:0-6538 GCA_035483375.1 Rhizomicrobium sp.
GTCACCAGGCTTCAGATCCAAGCGCCCTTCTCCAGGAACTGTAAGTCGCGACGTTTACCTAACCTTCGCAATAGGCGATAAGCTGATATGCGATCCGGCGCAAGAGGGCTGGATTAACAGGTTGTTAGGCCCGGCCCAGGCCTCCCTGAACAGCGGATTATCCGGGACGGAGTGCGCGCCCCTTTGAAGCTTGCCCAACTGAAGCAATTTCGCGCCCGTCATGCGGGATTGATCGCGGGCGGATTGCTCGCGGCGGTCCTGTTCTTTGTCGTGGGCGCAGTGATCCGGCTGCTCATGGGGCCTGTCTCGCTTGCCCCGTTCTCCGAGCAATTGTCGCAGTCGCTCGCCCAGGCTTTGCCGGGGATTACCGTGCATTTCGATCAGGCGGCGCTGGGGTGGTCACGGGCGGACAATCGGGTCGATCTCGTCGTGCTCGGTGCGCGCGTATTCGACACCAAGGGCCGCGTTATCGCCCAGGCGCCGCGAATCGATCTGGGACTTGCGGCGGGTCCACTCATCAATGGAAAGATTGTTGTCCAGCGCATCACGCTTATCGGCGTGCAACTGACGCTCGTGCGCACGAAAACGGGCGGTGTGCGGCTAGGCGTCACAGCGGATCAGGACCAGCCCGATCTGCTCACGCAGATCAATGACGCGATCAATGCGAGCAGCGGACCGACCTCGCTACAATCCATCGCGATCCGCGATGCACGGCTCGCGCTTTATGACGAAGTGTCGGGCCTGTTCGTCGTGGCGCCGCAGGCCGATCTCAAGATCTCGACATCGGGAATCGATCTTGTGGCGGCACTCGACGCCGAGGTGGAGATCACGGGCAGGCCTGCGCATATTAAGCTAGATCTCACATTGCCGCCCAAGATCGCGCCATCCACGGGCCATCTTGAAATCGACAATCTCGATCTCAACGCGCTGGGGCGTAACGCGAAACCATTCAGCGGATTGAAGGCTGCGAACGTCATCACCAATCTCACCGCCGATGTCGTGTTCTCCGGCGATCGCATCGGCACCGCGAAATTCGCCCTCGCAAGCACGGGTAATGTCGCAGGTTGGGGACCGAGCGGCGGGCCGTTTGTGCTCGGTACGCTTCGCATGGCAGGCGATTACAACGCGCATACAGGCATTGTGACGATTGCCGACGCCAATGCCGAGGGCGGAAGCATCGCGTTCCACGCGCAAGGCACAGGCCAGATCCTCTATGACAGTGATGGCATGTTCACGGGCGCGGGCCTCGACATCGCCGCCGACAAGATCAATTTCAACATGCCGCGTGTTTATCCGCGCGGCATGGAACTCGCGAAGATGGCCGTGCAGGCCAGTTACGCGCCCGCGACGCATATCATCGACGTAAAACGTGTCAGCGCGATGGGCGGCACACTTAGCGCTTCGCTCTCCGGCAAGATCACGCTTGCAGATGATGCATCGCCCGCGATCGCGTTGAGCGGCAAGATCAATCCGATGCCTGTCCGCGATATCGTGCATTTCTGGCCGCATGGCGCTGCCGAAGGCGCGCGCGATTGGCTCGACCGCAACATCATCAGTGGCAATCTCGGGCCGGTGACATTCGCAACGAACATCGCAACTGGTGCGCTCGATCAGCCGGCACTTCCTGAAAACGCATTGACCGTGAATGTAACATTCCAGAATGCGAGCGGCATTTATATCAGGGGGCTTACGCCTGCGAGTGCCGTGAATGGCAGCGCCAAGCTCACAGGCGATACGTTTGCGGGTGAGGTGACATCGGCGCGTGTTGGTCCGCTCATCGTGAGCGGTGGTCATGTGCTCATTCCCAATCTGCATCTGCACGGCACGATCGGGCAGATGAGCGCACATGTCGTGGGGCAGATGAGCGATCTGCTCGCGCTCATCGACATGAAGCCGCTCAGTTATCCCACGCGATTCCATATCGATCCGAAGGATACGAAAGGCACGGCAGCGGTCGATCTGTCGGTGAAAGTGCCGATGCTCGCCGATGTGGGCGTCGATCAGGTCGGCATCAATGTGATGGGGCAGGCGAGCGGCCTCGATATCGCGCTGTCCAAATCCACGCGCCTGCAAAAAGGCACGGTGCAATTCGCGGTCGATAATTCGAAGCTGCATGCCTCGGGCGACGTGTTCTATTCCGGCCAGAAAATCACGATGGATTGGACGGAGATTTTCGAGACGACGAGCGACGTCACCACACATGTCAATGCGAAGACCGTGCTCGATTCCGATGGGCGCAAGAAATTCGGCCTCGATACGAGCGATATCCTGACGGGTCCGGTGAATGTGACCGCCGTGCTGACGGGCCATCGCGGCTCGCTGCGTCACGCCGATGTTGCGCTCGACCTGACGCCGGCGACGCTTGCGCTCGACATCATCGGTATCACGAAAGCGGCCGGCATCCCTGAGTCCGGCACCGCCGCCGTCGATTTCACGCCATCCGGAATCCTGCGCAACGCCGACATCAGCGTGAGCGGCACATCGCTCACCGCAAACGGGAATGCGCGATTCGATGCGATGGGCGGTCTCACGACGCTCAATCTGCCGAGCGTGAAGGGTCCGGCGAATGATTTCTCGCTTGTGCTGACGCGTGGTCCCGCAAGCAGCCTAGATGTCGTCCTGCGCGGCAAATCCGTGAATGGGGCAGGCCTTGCCGGGCGCGGCGCGAAAGGCAGCACGCAGGAACAGAAATTCGATGGGCCGTTTCACATTTCTGCACATGTCGACAAGCTTGCGCTGCGCGGTGGCGTGTCCATCGCGCCGTTCGTTCTCGATACGAATGGCATCGAGGATCGCATACAGTCGCTTTCGCTGTCCGGCAGCTATTCGCGCAACGGCATGATCACCGGCAGCATGACAAACGAGGGAAGTGCACGCAAAATGGCGTTTTCCGCAACGGATGCGGGCACTTTCTTCAAAGGGTTGTTCGGTTTCACGAGCATCAAGGGCGGCAAGCTCAATGTGACCGCGGATTTCCCGCGCCCCGCCAACGCCACGCCCGATCCGTCAAGCGCCGCCCCCGATTTCCAAGGCGAAGCGTCGCTGAAGGATTTCCGCGTGCTGCATCAGCCCTTCCTCGTGCGCGTGTTTACGGTGGGCTCATTGCTCGGCTTCATCAATCTCATGAGCAGCACGGGTATCGAAGTGGATTCGCTGACGATGCCTTACACGTCGAAGCATGGTGTGCTCAGCATCCGTGACGCGCGCGCATCGGGGCCTGCAATCGGCGTCAGCGCGGATGGCTATATCGACCGCCCGAACAATCAGCTCGCGTTTCGCGGCTCCATCGCGCCGCTGTATACGGTCAATTCGATTCTCGGCATGATCCCGCTGCTCGGCAATGTGCTCACTTCGAAGGAAGGCGAGGGCATTGTCGGCATGACGTACACGTTGAAAGGCGACTCGGATCAGCCCGATGTGAGCGTCAATCCGCTATCGGTGCTTACGCCGGGAATCCTGCGCCGCATTTTCGAAGGCCGCATTCCGACGCCGCCGCAATCGAAAGCGACACCTGCGCCTGCCGCAGCGAATACGCAAACGCCGGCCGCACAAAGTGCGACCGGCGCTCGCTAGGCGTTGTTCTTAAAGAACGTACTGCAAGCGCACGCCGAAGGTATTTTCGTGATCGTTGCGCGTGATGGTCGATGCGGCTGCCGGAAGCGTAAAGAATGTGTTCCGGCTCGAGCCATGAAGATCGTAATTGTAGGTCAAACCAACCACGACCGTATTCGGTACGATATGATAGTTAAGCCCGGCATTGAGACTTGTCGTGTCGCCCGGATTCGATATGGAGGGATTTCCATTTGTGAGATTCATCACGTTGAAGCTCGGGTTGAACGTGTAGGTCAGACCCGCATTGATCGAGAACTGATCGGTAATGCGCCCTTGCGTCTGCACGCCGACATCGTAAGTCCAATAGGAATCGCGTTTGGAGATCGTACTGTTCGTCAAATTGTCAACGTCGCTGCTGCCGAAGAAATTGGCGTCCGCCTGGCCGAGCACCGTGAATTGCGGCATCACTTCGCTGATGGCACCGCCGAAATGCGCCGCCTGTCCTCCGCGCGCGACGCTGCCGTCCTCGGACGGTGACGGCGATTTATCGTTGAACGCATCCGGCTGATAGGACGCCGAAAGATCGAGATTCATCGGTCCATTCGCTTCGTCGATCGCGCGCCATGTCACGCCGAAAGACGGATCCGTGAAGCCGTCGTTCTTAAACGACTCTATCGTTCCATCGGGAAAGATATCGTTGCGCTTTTGCGATGGATCGTATGCGATGCTGAATTGGAACGACAGATCGTCCGTCAGACCATATTGCATGAACTGTGAAACGCTGCTTGTGATTGTGCTAAATCTATAATCCGGAGCGCCCGTAGAATCGAAAACATTCGCGCTCGTCTCATCGTAATGATAGGCGGTGTTACCCTGGAATTGTCCTGCAAACGGTAGATAGGCAGGATCCGAAAGAATGCGCAAAGCGGATGTATCGTATCCCATTGGCTGCGCGAACGCGCTCAGGGGAAACGCAACAATGGCCGCTGCCAGCAGCCACTTCTCCTGACGTATGCTCATGATTGAAAACTCCTATAAGGTTGCTGTCCCCACAAATTTGCCACTCCTCGAATGCGCAAATAGCGCGAGGCGCTGCCCCGGTCATTTCCGCGACATGTAAAGCGTTCAATGCTGAATTGGTTGCGTGAATCGGCGTGTCAGATAGGCAACACTCAGATAAGTTTCACGAGCAGATGTTTCTTGCGGCCCGCGGAAAGCTTGATCGCACCGGAAGTATTAAGATCATCGAGACCAAGCATTAATTTCACATCTGTAATGACTGCGTCATTTACGCGAAAGCCGCCTCCTTCGATGAGGCGCCGCGCTTCGCTTGTCGATGATGTAAATCCGCTCATCTGCGCGAGATTAGCGACACCGATTCGCGCCGCGAGCCGATCACGCGCGATCTCGAATGTCGGCAATCCTTCCGCACTTTCGCCTTGTTCGAACGTACGGCGCGCGGTTTCGGCAGCTTCTTCTGCAGCTTCGCGGCCGTGACACATCGCGGTCGCTTCGGTCGCGAGGATTTTTTTCGCCTCGTTCAATTCCGCGCCGCTGAGATTTTCGAGACGCACGACTTCATCGTCCGGCACATCGGTGAAGAGGCGCAGGAAATGCCCGACATCGCCATCTTCGGTATTGCGCCAGAATTGCCAATAGTCATAGGGCGAGCGCATATCGGCGTTGAGCCACACCGCTCCCGCCGCCGTCTTTCCCATTTTTGCGCCCGACGATGTTGTGATGAGCGGCGAGGTGAGGCCGAACAATTGCGCATTCTCCACGCGTCGGCCGAGATCGATGCCGTTGACGATATTGCCCCATTGATCCGAACCGCCGCATTGCAGAACGCAACCCTCGCGCCGGTACAACTCCACGAAATCATAAGCCTGCAGGATCATGTAATTGAATTCGAGAAAGCTGAGCGGCTGGTCGCGCTCGAGCCGCAGCTTCACGCTGTCCATCGTCAGCATACGGTTGATCGAGAAGTGACGGCCCACGTCGCGCAGGAACGGAATATATTCGAGCCGGTCGAGCCAATCCGCATTGTCGATCATCACGGCATCGCTGGGCCCGTCACCGAATTTGAGGAAGCGCGAGAAGCCCTGGAAACATCCCCGCTTGTTCGCTTCGATCTGTTCAGCCGTCAGCAATTGGCGTGTTTCGTCCTTGCCTGACGGATCGCCTACTTTCGTCGTACCGCCGCCCATGAGCACGATGGGCCTGTGGCCCGCCTGCTGCAGGCGGCGCAGCGTCATAATCTGCAATAGATGCCCGATATGAAGGCTCGGCCCCGTGCAATCGAATCCGATATAGGCTGTCACGCGCTCCTTCTGCATGCGCGCGTCAAGCACATCGGGCTCCGTGCAATCCTGATAGAAGCCGCGCGCGACGTGACGGCGCAGAAATTCGGATTTGAATTGCGGTGCTTGCGGCATGATCGTGCTAGCGTGGTTTCCCGAAGGCGCGGGTGTTTAGCACGGATGCCGAAAATTCTTAAAGCCGTAGGGCTCATGAGCGGCACGTCGCTGGACGGCATCGATGCCGCACTGCTTGATACCGATGGCGAGGACATTGCCGCGCGTGGACCCGCGCTCACCGCGCCTTATGATTCCGAGACTCGTGAGGTGCTGCGTGCGGCCCTCGAAGCCGCCCGCGAGGTGGAGGCGGGCGCGCCTGTGCCTTATTCGATTCGTGTGGCAGAACGCCGCCTCACCGAAGCGCATGCCGACGCTGTGCACGAATTGCTGGCGGCGGCGAAGCTCTCGCCGCGCGATGTGGATCTTATCGGCTTCCACGGCCAGACGATTCTGCATAGGCCCCATCAGCGTTGGACATGGCAGATGGGCGACGGCGCGCTGCTCGCGCGGCTTACGGGCATCGATGTCGTCAACGATTTCCGCAGCGCCGATGTGAAGGCGGGTGGCCAGGGCGCGCCTCTTGTGCCGCTTTATCACGCGGCGCTGGTGCGCGAGACGGCGTCGCTCTC
>DATHQA010000223.1:0-11362 GCA_035483375.1 Rhizomicrobium sp.
CTCAAAGCCCTCGACGCCGCATCCGCCAAGCAAGCACTCAACGTGATGATGGGCGTGTTCCCGCGCGAGCGCCTTGCGCAATTGCTCGGACAATTTCCGTCCGAGAAATTCCTCACCTGGAACGAACTTGTCGCGCTTGCCAAACGCGGCGTGGAGATCGGCGCGCACGCGCATCGCCACTGGCCTATGCATGCGGGCCAGCCGCGCGAATACCTGACCGAACAGGCATGCCTGCCGCGCATGCTCATCGAAACGCATATCGGCCGCGCCTGTCGCTTCTTCGCCTATCCGTTCGGCACCAAGATCGATGTGGGCCGCGAAGCATGGTCCGCCGTGCGCGACGCCGGTTACGAATTTGCGTTCACGACGATTGCAGGCACGCTCGGCGCGAGCGCGAATCCATGGCTCATGCCGCGTTATGGCGTAGGCCTCGATGAAACAGCACTTGCCGCGATGATCGGATTGCTGCGCGCGAATGATGCGCGGCTCATTTCGTGGCAGCGCGCGCTTGCACCCGTTTCAGCCTGAGACTTCGCGATTTACCAAATCTGCACAGGCGCATTCGCAAAACCGTAGTATTCGCGCGTTCGCAAATTCAAAACCGCGAAAAACAAGGTAAACGCGCGCGCGCGGCACGTGTCCCATTTCTCGCGCCGGGACACGCATTTGGCGCGCCTCCTGCAATCCCGGTTAAGCGATATTTACCACGAGGCGGGTGTGAGCACCGGCGACCAATTTGCCAGCGGGTCGATCCTGCAAGGACTGAACGCCCCGTTCGACGAACGCCGCTACGGCATGCACATGCCGACACACGCGTTTTCGGCCTATGCGTCGACAGACGACGCGGGTTCGGCCTGGCTGCTCACGATATTCGAAGCGCTCGCGATCACATTCGCAAGCGTGCTCGCAGGTGCAGCCTACTCGCAGATCACACGCGGCTATATAGGCGACCTCGCCGTGTTCCTCGGCAATGGTGCGGTTGTGGTAGCCTTGTTCAGCGGCGCGATGCGCGGGCGCGACGCGAACCGGGGCTTACGCCGCCCGCGCGAATTCGAAAGTCTGCGCGATCTGTTCTTCATCTGGTCGGGCATATTCCTGTTCATCGGCTTTGTGGGATTTTTCCTGAGACTCGATCCCGCCTATTCGCGCGGTGCGTATGTCTCGTTTTACGTGATCGGATTTCTCGCTGTAGGCGCTGCACGCGCCAAGGCGCCGGATCTCATCGCAACCTATTATCATCCGCGACGCTTCGCCGGGCACCATGTGCTGCTTATCGGTGCGAAAAACGATCCCGCCCTCCAGACGCTCGACGCGGAACTCGATCTCACGGGCTGCGCGCATGTCACACAAGTGGCGATCGATGCGGGCCATGAGTGGCGTGAGCATCTTCCGGCATCCCTGCAGCAAATCCAGACTGCCGCGCGCGCGGCCGCGCATGGGCAAATCTGCATCGCGGCGGGCGGATTCACGTCCGCGCAACTCGGTGCGCTTCTCGACGGCCTGCAGGAAATCCCGCGTGCGATCCGTCTCGTGCCCGACGCCGCGACCGAACGCTATCTGCATCTGCCGACAAAAAGTCTCGGACGTTTGCGCGCGGTGGAAATCCAGCGCGCACCGTTGAACACCGCGCAACGCGCCGTCAAACGCGCCATCGATCTCGGCGTCAGCATTCCGGCTCTCATCTTCCTGGCACCGCTCATGATCGCCGTTGCGATGTGGATCAAGCTCGATTCCAAGGGCCCCGTGCTGTTCCGCCAGCGCCGCCTCGGCCATCGCGGCACACCATTCGATATCTATAAATTCCGTTCGATGCGCGTGATGGAAAATGGCGATGTGGTGACGCAAGCCGCCCGCAACGACACACGCGTCACGCGCATAGGCCGCTTCATCCGCAAGACGAGCATCGACGAGCTGCCGCAGCTGCTCAACGTGCTCAAAGGTGAGATGTCGCTTGTCGGTCCACGGCCGCATGCGCAAGCCCATGATCGCGAATATACGAACCTCATCGGCAATTACGAACTGCGCCAGCATGTGAAGCCTGGCATTACGGGCTGGGCGCAGGTGAACGGCTTCCGTGGCGAGACCACAACGACGGCGCAGATGCGCCAGCGAGTTGAATGCGATCTCTGGTATGCGAAGAATGCGAGTATCGCGCTCGATATCCAGATCCTTGCGCGCACCGCGCTCGAAATCTTCCGGCAGCGCAATGCGTACTGAAGCCGTGAAAATCGAAACGCCGACGGACTACCCCGAAGTCATGGTGGGTGGGCTGCGCACGGCCAGGCTTTCGCGCCGCGATATGATGACAATGATGGTGGCCGAGTGTGCGGCCGCACGCATGAACGTGCACGCATTGCCGAGGCTTATTTTCACCGCGAATGGCCATTCCATCGCGCTTGCCGCGACGGATGCGAATTTCCGCAAACTGCTCGATCGCGCGGATATGATCCATGCCGATGGTCAACCCGTCGTGCTCGCGTCACGCTGGTTCACGCACACGCCCGTGCCGGAGCGTACCGCGACGACGGATTTCTTTCATGACGGGGCGGTCGCGGCATCCGCGCATGGGCTTTCGTTCTATCTGCTCGGCGCGACCGAAGAGGTGAACGCCGCATGCGCGGAACTCATGCGGAAGCGCTATCCCGGATTGCACATCGCGGGCCGCCGCAACGGCTATTTCTCGCGCGATGAGGAAGCCGCCATTTGCGAAGAGATCAACGCTTCCGGCGCCGATATCGTGTGGGTCGGCCTTGGCGTGCCGCTCGAGCAGGAATTCTGCGTGCGGAACAAGCATCGCTTGCGCGCAGGCTGGCTCGTCACCGCGGGCGGCTGCTTCAACTTCGTCACGGGACATTATTCGCGCGCGCCGGAATGGATGCAGAATGCCGGTCTTGAATGGCTTTATCGCGTATGGTGCGAACCGAAGCGTTTGTGGCTGCGTTACGCGATCACCAATCCCGTCGCGCTTGCCATGATGCTTATCCGCACCGCGGACCTGTCCACGCCAGGCACGCGATGATCGACGCGCAGACGGTCCCTGCTTCTGCGCCGCGCTTCAAAAGGCTTGCGAGTGTTGCAAGCCGTTACGGCACGTCGGCCTTCGGCCCCGTGAGCATTTCGGCGGCACATTTCATCGCATCACTCATTTTCCTGCATGCATTCGCGCCCGCTTCGTTCGGGCTTTTCTCTTTCGCACTCGTCATCGTGCCGTTGTGTCTCAGCATGTCGGCCGCATTGCTCGGCGCGCCCGTCGCGACCGCCATCACGCGTGGCCATGCACTTTCCGAGCACGAACTCGCAAGCCTTATGAAAGCGAATTTCGTTTTTGCGACAGCCGCGGGCATCGTCATCGCGATATTGTTGTTCACAAGCGGCGCAGACGCAGCGCTCGCAAGTCTGCTCGGCCTCTATGGCGGCGCGATGACCTTGCGCTGGTTCGCGCGCTCCTATGCCTATACGCAACGCGCCGTCATGCGCGTGGCCGCATCGGATTTCTGTTACAGCGTCTTGCTCACCGCGAGCCTCGCGGCATTGCTCGCGACACATAACCTCACGCCCGCGAACGCGGCCATCGCCATGGGCGCAAGCATCGCGCTTGCCTTGCTTCCATTCGGCGAAGCGTTCCTGCAAAAGCAGATCGTTTCGCTGTTCACAGGTTCGCTCGGTTTCTATGGCGCCATCTGGCGTGACCTGACACGATGGTCGTTGCTCGGCGTCGTCGCGACAGAACTCACGGCCAACGCGCATGCTTATATCGTGACGTTCGTATCGGGTCCGAAAGCATTTGCGCTTCTCGCCGCGGGTTCGCTTTTCATGCGGCCCGTTGCATTGTGCCTCTCCGCCCTACCCGATCTCGAACGCCCCGCGATGGCGCGCAAGATCGCTGCGGGACAAGCAGGCCGCGCCTATACGCATGTACGCGAATTCCGCGCGGCCGCGATCATCATATGGATTTGCACGATCGTGTTGTCGGCCGTCGTGATGCGCTGGTTTCCGGCCCTTATCCTGAAACACGGTTACAACGGCAACGACATCGCAACCGTCGTCGCGTTATGGGCCGCGATCATGGCCGTGCGCCTGTTGCGAACGCCGGAATCCGTGTTGCTGCAGGCTGCGCGCGAGTTCCGTCCGCTTGCCGGCGCAAGCTTATGGTCGAGCGTCATCTCGCTCACGCTCACATTGGGCCTATTGCTCATCGCAGGTCCCATCGCATCGCTGTGTGGAATCCTCGTGGGCGATCTTGTTATGACGACGCGCATCCTCATTCTTGCGCGGCAATGGAGAGCGCAACATGGTTGATGTGATTGTTGCGATCCCAAGTTTCCGCCGCCCAAAATGGCTGGAGCGTTTGCTGCTTGCGCTGGAGAAACTCGAAACGGATGCGCATGTTTCCGTTCTCGTTGCGGATAACGACTCCGAGAAACACGAAGCCTTCGACCTTTGCGCACGTCTCCGCATGAACGGCTATCGCTGGCCGCTCAAAAGCATCATCGTGAGTGAACGCGGCATCGCGCAGGCGCGCAATGCGCTGGTCGATTACCTGCTCACGCATTCCGACGCGCCGTTTGTCGCGATGCTGGACGACGATGAATGGCCGCAACCGCAATGGCTCGACGCATTCCTCAAAACGCAGCGCGAAACCCAAGCGGACGCGTTGCATGGCGCCGTGCTGCGCGTGTTCGAGCAGACGCCGGGCCGCTGGGCCTCCAATTGCGAAGGCATTGCGGATCTGCGCGGGCGCACGGGCCTCATCGATATGATCGAAGGCACGGGCAATGTGTTCATGCGGCGCGAGTGTTTCACCGACATTGCGCCGCCTTGTTTCGACCCCGGCTTTGCGCTGACGGGCGGCGAGGATCGCGATTTCTTCACGCGGCTGCGCGCGAGAGGAAAACGCTTTGCCTGGGCCGATGACGCGGCCGTGCATGCGTTTGTACCCGCGAGCCGCGCGCGTTTCGGCTGGGCGCTCGCGCGTGCCTATCGCGTCGGCAATTCCGACATGCGCGTGTTCCTGAAGCATGGGCCCCGCGCGGTCGAACGCGTGCGCGAACTTGCAAAGATCGCGGGTGCGCTCTTGTTGTTCCCGCCTATGTTGGCCATTCTCGGCGCAATTCCGAATCGCAGGGCGATGCCGCTCGCCAAGCTTTGCCGCGCGGCGGGGAAAATCGCCGCGCTGTTCGGCAGCCACTACAACGAATATGCGACGACGCATGGAGAATGAGTAGTCTTTACGCCGATGCTGCGCCGCGCCGTGCGGGCTTCGTGCCGTTTGCCGCGGAGGCGGCGTTTGCCGCATTGTTGCTCATTGCATTTGTCGGGTTCACGCCGTTTGCCCTGCGCACGCCGCAAGTGTTGGCGCTTGGCGAGAATGGCGTTTCCGGTGCCGGCGATACGGCGCGGCAGATTTGCTATCTGATCGTGTTCGCGGTGACGGTGGGCACGGCAATCGAACGGCGCGGTCTTCGCGCGTTTGCGAATGTACCGGTTGCGTTTGCAATACTTCTTATATGGTGCGTGGCAAGTGCCGCGTGGTCTTTGCAGTCTGCCGTGACGTTGCGGCGCGCAGGCCTCGAGATCGTTGTCGTGCTGTCGGCATTATTGAGCGTCGAGACATTGGGCGTTGAGAAAGCGTTGCGCATTTTGCGCGGCGTCCTCATTGCTGTGTTGCTCGTGAACTGGATCTCGATTCCACTGACATCGCGCGCGATCCATCAGCCGGGCGAACTTGATCCTTCGGTCGTGGGCGATTGGCGCGGACTTTATTTTCATAAAAATATCGCGGGCGGCATGTGCGCGATATCGGCGCTTGTGTTCCTCTATTTCGCCGTCGCGCGCAAAAGCCGGATCGATTGGGCGCTGGCCGCAGGCGCGCTTGGCTTTCTTGTGATGACGCATTCCAAATCGTCGATGGGTTTGCTGCCGCTTGGCGTTCTTGCGGGCGCGGTTTACGGCTTTGCATGGCAGCGCGAACTCGACCGCAGCATCGTTGTCGTCGCGTTCGGACTACTGCTCGTGCTCGCGGCGGCTGCGTTCTATCTTGATGCGGACGCGATTGCGCGCGTGCTCGAAGATCCCACGCAATTCACGGGGCGCACGGCGATCTGGCATGCGGAGCTCAGTTTCATCCGCGACCACCCGCTGCTCGGCTCGGGCTTCGGCTCGTTCTCCGATACGGGTGCGGCCTCGCCGCTGCACAATTATGTCGGCGGCGGATGGGTGGAGGCGGCGGCACATGGCCATAATGCCTACCTTCAATTGCTTGTCACAATCGGCGGTATAGGCTTCGCGCTTGCAATGCTGAACTTCATCGTGTTCCCGATGGTTTCGTTCTGGCAAGCCGACCGCGCGCAATTGCAACTTTATGCATTTCTGTTCGCGATCTTCGTATTTGTGATTTTCCACAATGTTCTGGAATCCGATTTCCTCGAGGGCGATGGTCCCGTCTGGGTCGTGTTCGTGCTCATGCTTGCGCTGCTGCGCACACACCCGCAAAAACCTGCCGTGTCATGGCCGATTCCGTAGCACCGTTCTTTTCGGTCGTGATCCCCGTCTACAATCGGGCAGATGCATTGAAAACTGCGCTTGAATCCGTGCGCGCGCAGACGTGCCAGGATTTCGAGATCGTCGTCGTGGATGATGGTTCGAGAGACAACCCTGCGGAAATCGTGGACGCGTTCAACGATCCGCGCATTCGTTTCATCCGACAGGAAAATCGCGGCGGCGGAGCGGCACGCAACACAGGCCTCGATGCGGCGCGCGGGCGTTTCGTGGCGCTGCTCGATTCCGACGATCAGTTCCTGCCGCATCATCTGGAGCGCATGAAGGACTTGCTCGACGGCAGCACCGATCTCGTCGGCTATGCGAAGATGATCGTGGATCGCGGCAACGGGCGCACGCTGCTGAAACCGCCGCGCGCGCTCGGGCCGGACGAACATATGGCGACGTATCTGTTGTGCGACCGTGGTTTTGTGCCGACGATCACGATCGTCGTAGAAACGAACATGGCACGGCGCATCCGTTATCACGAAGATCTGCACGCCGCCGAGGACACCGATTTCGCGCTGCGGCTTTTTCTTGCGGGCTGCAAATTCGCGATGATTGAAGAGCCGGGTGCGGTGTGGAAGGACATCTACGATCCCGCGCGCACATCGGCAGGGCGCAAAGGTGCGCGGCTGTTGCATTGGATCGAGGAATTGCGGCCGCAAATTCCGGCGCGCGCCTATTATGGCTGCCGCGGCTGGGCCATCGCGAAGGGCATCGCGCCGAAACATAGAATGCGTGCGCTGAAGCTCTATCTCACGGCGCTATGGCATGGCTGTTATCGCCCGCGCCTCGCCGCGATCATCTTCCTGCAGATATTCCTGTCCGATCGTATCTATCGCCGGGTCGCCGATATCGCTGTGAGCCTCGGCGGATGAAAATCTCGCGGCGGGATTTCGTTGCACAACTCGGCATTGCGAGCGCGCTTCCCAACGCGGCCTTTGCACAAGCCGATGATTCCTTGCGCGCACGCGCTCAACGTCGCGGTATTCTCTATGGTTGCGCGACAGGAAACTACCAATTGCGCCAGCCGGATTTCGCAAGCGCATGCGCGCGCGAGGCCGGCATCATCGTGCCGGAATATGAATTGAAGCGGCATATCGTGGAGCCGGTACGCGGACATTATGACTTCAGCGCCGCAGACGCGTTGCTCGCATTCGCGAACGCGCATGGCATGCGTTTTCGCGGCCATCCGCTGGTATGGCACAAATCCAATCCACCCTGGCTTGCGGATGCAGTCGCCACGCGTGATGAGAAGCTGCTCGCGCAATATATCCAAGCTGTCGTCGGTCATTACAAAGGCCGCGTGCATTCCTGGGATGTCGTCAACGAAGCGATCTGGCCGCAGGATGGGCGCGCAGACAATCTGCGGCGTACGCTATGGCTCGACACGTTCGGGCCTTCCTATATAGACGCGGCGTTTCATGCCGCGCACGACGCCGATCCGAATGCGATGCTCGTTTACAATGATTGGGGCTGCGAAGGCGGGGAGACTTGGAATGATGCGTTTCGCGCGGCCACGCTTTCGTTTCTGGAATCTGCTCTAAAACGGCGCGTGCCCATCGATGCGCTGGGTCTGCAAGGCCATCTCGGCGCGTTCAAGCCGATCGATCAGAAGAAGCTGCGCAAATTCCTCGAAGCCGTAAAGACGATGGGCTTGCGCATCCTCATCACCGAGCACGATGTGGACGATCATGGCGGACCATCAGATATCGACGCGCGAGACCGCGCTGTCGCCGATGCAAGCAGGCGCTTCCTCGATGTCGCCTGCGAGGCAGGCGTCATAGCAATCCTCACATGGGGCCTGTCGGATCGCTACATCCAGGCGCCATATGAGCACGACACATGGGGCTGGAATGCGCGCATGCTGCCACTTGATGCACAGATGCAGCGCAAGCCCATGCGGCAGGCGATTGCGGATACGCTTGGTGATTAGGCCGTCGCCTGTGCGGCGCGTGCGGGTTTCGCCGCCTTCTTCGGAATGAATCCGACCTTGCGGCGCAAATGGGCTGCGAGCAGCGGCGAGGTATATTCCGCGCCCACCATGAAGCGCATGAGCGGGCCGAAACTGTTCGCCGCCGCAGGCCCGATCACATAAAGCCCGCGCACGGAGGTTTCGAATTTTGACGAAAGGATCGCCGTGCCCTGCACCTGCGCCACGCGCGCGCGCAGGAACGGCGAAAGGAACGGTAGCCGCGCGAGTTCAGGCTTGTAACCCGTCGCCGCGATGACGTGATGGCAATAGACTGTCTGTTCCTTGCCCGCGCCGTCCATGATGTCGAGCTCTACGCGGCCCTCGCGGAAGCGCGACCGCATAAGCTCCTGCCCCAGCAGCATCGGAATTTTGCCTTCGACTTTCTCGCGCATGAACCAGCCCGGCGCGGGCCCCAGATGCTTGCGCGTGATGCGCAGGCGCAGGGTTTCCGGCAGTTCGTGGAACACGCTTGGGAATTTCGTGCAGAAGAACGAACGCCAGCCCGGCCCGATGCCCGATGGCGGCTGACGCAGCATGTGAAGAATCGAATTCACGCGCGGATGCGGCGGGTTATGGAAACGCACCTTCTCCGCCCGCGCGATGAGCTTCACCTTCGCGCCCGCCTCAACCAACGCATCGGCGAGGTCGATAGCGGATGCGCCTGCGCCGAGCACGGCCACTTGGCGGCGCGCAAAACGCGAAACATCGTGATGCTGGAATGCGTGCGATTTGTATTCGGCTGCGAGCGTCGCAAGCTCCGCCGGCATATCGGCAAACCATGTGATGCCCGGCGCAAGCACGATGTTGGCGGCGGTGAGGCGCGTGCCGTCTTCCAAAATGAGGCGGAATTCCGAAGTCGTGCCGCGTTCCAGCGAGACGACGTTCTTCTGTTCGAGTTGCGGCACGAAGCGGCGCTGGAACCAATCCGCATAGGCCGTGAACACATCGAGCCGCACGGGCAGGCCTTGATCCGCATACGGAATATCACGTTCGGCACACCATTCCTTCAGCGTAGAGCCTTTCGCAGGCGAAGACAGGCTCGATGCGAAACCGTCGGATTTCAGCAACATGCCCTTGGGCATATGTTCGCGCCATGTCGAAAGCGGCTTGCCGAAAATGCGGAACGGCACGCCCGCTTCGCGCAGATGGGCGGCGAGCGAAAGGCCGTAAGGCCCGGCCCCTATGATCACGACTGCGTTCTGTCTCATTGTCGGAACCCGCATAATCTTTCGTTTCAATCCGAGACAGGAAAGTTAACGAGTGCTTCACGATGAAGCGCACCACCTTTCCTGCGTTTTCAATTCCAAGAGGCATGCCAGCGCGCGGCGTCGGATTTGCTTGGGGCTGTTTGAGCACCGATGGAAACCATGTCGCGCATTCTTCTGACGGCGAGTTTGAAATGGCCTGCGGCGGCGCGGCTAGCAGGTGCGTTTGCGGCATTGGGCGCGGAGGTCGAAGCCTTTGTGCCGCGCGGGCATGCGATTGCGGCGAGCCGCCATGTCGCGCGATTGCACATTTACCAACCGCTCAGTGCGTTATCGGGACTGCGGCGCGCGATCGAAAGCGCGAAGCCGGATTTCATCGTGCCGTGCGATGACCGTGCCGTGCGGCATTTGCTGGCGCTGCGCGAAATTGCGCCCTCGCTTGCGCCCATGATCGAGCATTCGCTCGGCAGGCCGGAATTCTATGCGCAGATGTTCTCGCGTTGCGCATTCCTCAATGCCGCGCGCGAGGAAGGCATTCGTGTGCCGCATACGATTGCCGTTGGCGACGAGCGGGAACTGAATTCGGCGCTGTCGCAAGTGGGCTTTCCTGCCGTACTGAAAGCGGACGGCACATGGGGCGGAGACGGCGTTGCGATCCTGTACAATCGCGAACAGGCGAAAGAAGCTTGGCGCAGGCTCGCCGACGCGCCTTCGCGGTTCTTAAGTCTCGCGCGCGCGGCGAAACGCAAAGACACGCACCATCTTCTCGCGGCGTTGCATCGCGCGCGGCCCGCGATGAGTGTGCAACGTTTCATTGCGGGAAAACCCGCCACAAGCGCGATTGCATGCCGCGACGGCAAAGTGCTCGCCGCGATCCACATGGATGTCGTGCAGATGCATGGCGAGACAGGCCATGCAAGCGTCATCCGCAGGGTCGATTGCCCAGAGATGGAGCGCGCGGCGCGCCTCATCGCGGCCCGGTTCAGACTGTCCGGCCTTCACGGCCTCGATTACATGCGCGATAGCGAAGGCATGCATCTGCTTGAGATCAATCCGCGCGCCACGCAAATTTGCCATCTGGCGCTCGGCGAAGGGCGCGACCTATTGGCCGTGCTGCTTGGCGCACAGGCCCGTGCACCCATCACGCAATCGGACCTCATCGCGCTGTTCCCGCAGGAATGGAAACGCGATGCCCAAAGCGCCTGGCTTGAATGCGCATTCCGCGACGTGCCCATGGACGATCCGGACCTTATCGCGGCGCTCTTGCCTGCGCCCGCGCCCCGCGCTGCAAGATTCCAGCTCCGGGCCGGAAAGCCTGGGAAGGTTTCGTTAACGATTCTTAAGGGCAATGGGCGGTAAACCGGCAAAGCCGGTATTTTGCCTGGTCCATGACGCTGCATCGCAACCTTTGGCCCGAAGAGGACGCCCCGTTCGGTTTCGACGGGTTTCTGCGCGTGGTCGAAGCACGCCGGGGCCTTATCGCGCGCACGATGCTCGGTGTGATGGCACTAGCCGTCGTAGCGGCGCTGCTATGGCCCGTGCATTACACGGCGACATCCATCGTCATGCTGGAGCCGCGCAAGAACAACATCGCCGATCTTTCCGCCGTGCTCTCACAAATGCCGACCGATCCGGCCTCGCT
>DATHQA010000224.1:0-10631 GCA_035483375.1 Rhizomicrobium sp.
TGCGTCATGCGCTGACGCTGGCAGGCCGTGCGCTGGGCCAGGTCGCGCCCAATCCGGCGGTCGGCTGTGTGATTGTGCGCGATGGCGTTGTCGTCGGCCGTGGCTGGACGCAAAAAGGCGGCCGCCCCCATGCCGAAACGATGGCGTTGCGGGAAGCGGGCGAGGGCGCGCGCGGAGCGGCTGCTTACGTGACGCTTGAGCCCTGCGCGCATCACGGACAAACGCCGCCCTGCGCGAATGCACTCATTGAAGCGGGCATCGCGCGCGTTGTCGCCGCTATCGAAGATCCTGATCCGCGCGTCGCCGGAAAAGGCTTCGCGATGCTGCGCGCGGCGAACGTCGACGTGACAGCGGATGTTTTGAAAGACGAAGCCGCGGAATTGAACGCCGGATTCTTTCTGCGTCTAAAAGAAAACCGTCCGCTCGTGACATTGAAGATCGCCGAAAGCGCGGATGGTTTCATTGCGAAACCATCCGGCGAAAGCAAGTGGATTACGGGTGAAGACGCGCGCCGTTTCGCGCATCTGCTTCGTGCACGGCATGACGCGATCCTTGTCGGCATCGGCACCGTGCTCGCCGACGATCCGGAATTGACGTGCCGTTTACCGGGCCTCGAAGACCGCTCGCCGATGCGCGTCGTGCTCGACACGCATTTGCGGCTCAGCCCGCAATCGAAACTCGCGCAAACCGCGCATCAGATTCCGACACTCGTTTTCACGGCGGCGGAAGGCGGCGAGGCGTTGCAGAAACTGGGTGTCGAAATCGTGCGAACCTCGACCGACCCGCAGGGACGCCCTGACGCCCATGCCGTTCTTGCAGAACTGGCGCGGCGCGGCCTCACGCGGCTGCTCGTGGAAGGCGGTGCCATGGTCCATGCCGGGTTCGATAAATGGGCAGACCGGCTGGAGATTTTCCGCGGCCCCGCCAATCTCGGCGTGGGGCTGCGTAGCGCCGTCAATCCGCAACTCAACCGCTTCACGCATGTCGCGACCCGCTGCCTCGGGCCCGACCTGCTGGAAAGCTACATCGCGAAGGCCTAGAACTGACAAATGTTCACTGGAATCGTCACCGATGTCGGCCAGGTCCGGCATGTCGAAAAGCGCGGCGACACGCATATCGTCGTCTCCACGCATTACGACGTGTCCGCGATTGAGATGGGCGCGTCCATCGCGTGCTCCGGCGCCTGCATGACGGTGGTGGACAAGGGCAATGCGGCAGACCGCTGGTTCGCGTTCACGGCGTCCGGTGAGACGCTTTCGAAGACCACACTCGGTGAATGGCGCGTAGGCGACCCAGTGAACCTCGAACGGCCTATGCGCGTGGGCGACGAATTGGGCGGCCATATCGTGACGGGCCATGTCGACGGCGTGGCCGAGATCAAATCGGTTTCGCCGGAAGGCGAATCCATTCGCATCGTGTTCGAAGTGCCGGTTGCACTCGCGCGCTTCATCGCGCCGAAAGGCTCTGTCGCGCTCGACGGTGTTTCGCTGACAGTGAACGAAGTCGATGGTGTCCGCTTCGGTGTCAACATCATTCCTCATACCGCGAAAGTAACGACGTTCGGCCGCGCGAAACCGGGCGGCAAGATTAATCTCGAAGTTGATCTTATGGCGCGCTATGTGGCGCGATTGGTGTCCAAATGAACATGTCTGTTTTCCACGATTATATTGCGCAAATCGAAGACGTGATCGAAGATGCGCGCAACGGGCGCATGTTCATCCTCGCCGATGCTGAGGATCGCGAGAACGAAGGCGATCTCGTGATCCCCGCGCAGATGTGTACGCCGGATGCCGTGAACTTCATGGCGAAGTATGGGCGTGGCTTGATCTGTCTGTGTCTCACGCAGGAACGCGCGAACACGCTGCAATTGCCGATGATGACGCAATTCAACGGCTCGCCGCATCAGACCGCGTTTACGGTTTCCATCGAAGCGCGAGAAGGCGTTTCGACGGGCATTTCCGCGCATGACCGTGCGCATACGATTTCGGTTGCCATCGATCCTACGAAAGGCCCGGCCGATATCGTGATGCCGGGGCATATTTTCCCGCTCGTCGCGCGGCATGGCGGTACGCTTGTGCGTGCAGGCCATACAGAAGCTGCGGTCGATATCGCGCGGCTGGCCGGGCTTTATCCCGCGGGCGTCATTTGCGAAATCATGAACGACGACGGCACGATGGCGCGGCTGCCCGATCTCGTCACGTTCGCGCAATTGCATGGTTTGAAGATCGGTACGATCGCGGATCTCATCGCCTATCGCCGCAAATACGATCACTTCATCCATCGTGCCGTCGAAACGAATTTCGAAAGCCATATCGGCGGCACATGGAAGATGATGGTGTTCATCAACACCATCGAATATGCGGAACATATCGCGCTTGTGAAAGGTGATATATCGGGACCGGAGCCTGTGCTTGTGCGTATGCATGCGCTCAATATCTTCAGCGATCTGCTGCAATACAAATCCTATGAGAAAAGCACGCTCGGCGAATCCATGCGCATCATTTCGGAAGCCGGACGCGGTGTTGTCGTGTTGTTGCGCCAAACGAAGCCCACGATCGTGTCCGATACAATCCTGCGCCGCGTGTCCGAGGACGGCGACCGCCGCCGCGTGAAGGAATATGGCGTGGGCGCACAAATCCTTCTCGATCTCGGCGTGGAGAATATGATCCTGTTGACCGACACGCCGGAGAAAAAGGCCGTGGCGCTCGAAGGCTATGGACTTAACATCGTGGACACGCATCCGATCCGCGGCAGCGAAGGGAGCGGGGAATGACACTGAACATCCTCATCGTGGAAGCGCGCTTCTATTCGCACATTTCCGATCTGCTTCTCGATGGTGCGACGGCAGCGCTCGAAACGGCCGGCGCGCATTTCGAACGCATCGCGGTGCCGGGCGCACTTGAAATTCCATCGGCGATCCTGTTCGCGGCTAAGGCTGGCGAGGGCGTCGGGAAAAAATATGATGGTTATATCGCGCTTGGCTGCGTCATGCGGGGCGAGACCTTTCATTTCGAAATCGTCGCGATGCAATCCGCGCGCGGGCTCATGGATTTGGGCCTGTATCATGGCCTGTGCATCGGCAACGGCATCCTGACGGTCGAGAATGAAGAGCAAGCGCTTGAACGTGCCTCGCGCGAATTTGCGGACAAGGGCGGCGATGCGGCGCGTGCATGTCTTTCGCTCATTAGCATGCGCCAAAGGCTCGGCACGCGATGAATACGGCTGCGCCGGAGGAGGTTGATTATCCGGCGCGCAGCGTTGCGCGTTTTGCGTCGGTGCAGGCACTCTATCAGATGGAACTAAGCGGCACAGACGTAGAAACGGTGCTGCGCGAATTTCTCGATTTCCGTTTCGAGCGCGAAACAAGAGAATACCACGAGCCGGATCAGGCATTTTTCGAAGACCTCGTACGCGGTGTGCCGCGCTATCAGGCGGATATCGATAGTGCGATTGCAAAATGTCTTGCGGAAGGATGGCGGTTGTCGCGCATCGATTCCATTTTGCGCGCGATCCTTCGGCTTGCAACCTATGAGCTTGTTGCGCGGAAGGACATCCCTGCGAAGGTCGTGATAGACGAGTATGTGGAAATTTCGCACGCATTTTTCGATGGTGATGAACCCGCTTTCGTGAATGCAGCGCTCGACAAAATCGCGCATCGCAAGCGCGCACCCGAATTCGGCGAAAAGACGCCTGACGATGAACTCCAGTTCTGAACGGCCAGGCGAATTCGCGCTCATCGCCGAATTGTTCGCGCCGCTCGCCAGGAATGCGTCTAGCGCGTTTGGCTTGACCGATGACGCTGCGATCATCGCGCCGCCGGCCGGACACGAACTGGTGATAACGGCAGACACACTTGTTGAAGGCGTACATTTCCTGCCGGGCGATCCGGCGGCATCTATCGCGAAGAAAGCATTGCGTGTGAATCTTTCGGACCTAGCTGCGAAAGGCGCAGATGCAATCGGCTACCTGCTTGCGCTTTCGCTGCCGCGTTCGAAAGATATGGACTGGTTGAGGGCGTTCGCATCGGGTCTTGCAGAAGATCAAAACACATTCGGCGTTGCGCTTTATGGCGGCGACACGACATCGACGCCGGGGCCGCTGACAATCTCCGTCACGGCATTCGGTTTCGTGCCGCATGGTACGATGATACGGCGAGCGGGTGCGAAGCCGGGCGATCTTGTGTTCGTTTCGGGAACGATTGGCGATGCGGGCGGCGGTTTGGATGTCCTGCGAAATGGAACGAAAGACAATGACTATCTCGCTGATCGCTATCGCGAACCTCAACCACGCCTGAAATTGGGGTACGTGCTGCGTGAGTGGGTGAATGCATCGATCGACGTTTCGGATGGATTGCTCGCTGATCTCGGTCACATCGCCGAAATGTCCAACGTGCGCATCGAAGTCGAAGCGAGCCGCATTCCACTATCGCCGCAGCTCCGCGCATTGTGGGGAGAGGATTGTGTCGTCCGCGCCGCGACATGCGGTGACGATTACGAGATTGCGCTTGCTGTTCCGTATCACAGCCACGGGCTTGTGAAAGAGCTTGCTAGAGGTAGAGCGAAAACGCCGATCACCGAAATCGGCCGCGTCACGGCAGGGCAGGGCGTTGTGCTCATCGACGAAAAGGCTCGCGAAATCCCGGTTTCGCGGCGCGGTTTCACGCATTTCTGAGGCACTAACGATGTTTTTAGGAGGAAACGCCCATTCTTCGGGCATGAACAGATTCGTGTTTTCACTGGCCTTTGGAGCGGCGCTTGGCGCTTCGGCTGCCATGGCCGCCACGAAACCGGCCAAAGAGCCCGCGCCGGGCAGCAGCGTGGAGATGCCCTATCTCATCGCGCCGATGAACGATGCGGACGGCAAGCTCCTCGCCTATGCTTATGTCTCGACCAAGATCGTGGCGACTTCGCCCGACAACGCTGTCGAGGTCCGCAACAAGACGCCTTTCATCCAGGACGCCTTTGTCCGGGACGTGAACGCCAAAAGCTTCGCCAAAACCGGCGATCCTTCCGCGGTCGATCAGGATGCCTTAACAACTCGGCTTCTAACCGACGCCCAGCGCGTCGTGGGCGGTAATCGCATCCAGAGTATCGAGATCATCCAGGTCCAGATTTCGCCCCTCCGTGCCGCCGCGCCGCAAGGGTAAGTAGGCCGCCCTGCGCCGTGTCGCCGCAGGAAGAGGCTCGCCTCTTTTATGACCAGTGATTGCCTCCATGAGCCGCTTTTGGCATGGTCCCCCGCTTTTTGGCCGCCGCGTTGGCGGGTTTGGGAACTAGGGCTCGCGCGTTTCGTGCTATCCGGTCCCATAGTAGATCAGGGGAATTCAGTCGATGAACAATGAGCTTCTTCTCGTATTGGCCTGCGGCGTGCTGGCGCTGCTTTATGGCGGAATCACGGTCCGCCGCGTACTGAGCCAGAGCCCCGGCAATGAGCGGATGCAGGAGATCGCAGCCGCCATTCAGGAAGGCGCGGCCGCCTATCTCAATCGCCAATACACGACCATCGCCATTGCGGGTGCGGTCATCTTTGCTGCCGCCTTCGCAGTGTTAGGCTGGCAGGTGGCTGTTGGCTTCCTCATTGGTTCCACGCTTTCGGGCCTCGCTGGCTACATCGGCATGAACGTCTCCGTGCGCGCCAATGTGCGCACGGCGGAGGCGTCGCGTCAGGGATTGGCGCAAGGCCTCGCCATCGCGTTCCAGTCGGGCGCGGTGACGGGCATGCTCGTCGCGGGATTGGGCCTCATCGGTGTCGCTGGATACTACGCGATCCTGATCGGCGTCCTGCACCTTAGTTCTGACGATCCGCAGCAGAATCGCGTGATCGTCGATTCGCTCGTAGCGCTCGGTTTCGGCGCTTCGCTCATTTCGATCTTCGCGCGTCTCGGCGGCGGCATCTTCACGAAAGGTGCTGACGTCGGCGGCGACATGGTGGGCAAGGTTGAAGCGGGCATTCCCGAAGATGATCCGCGCAACCCCGCCACGATTGCCGATAACGTCGGCGACAATGTCGGCGACTGCGCTGGCATGGCGGCAGACCTGTTCGAGACCTATGCGGTGACGACGGTCGCCACGATGGTTCTCGCGTCGATCTATTTTGCAGGCGCGCAGAAGGCTGCGTTGATGCTCTTCCCGCTGACCATCGCGGCTACATGCATCATTACGTCGATCATCGGCACGTTCTTCGTACGGCTGGGCAAAAGCGGCTCGATTATGGGCGCTCTGTATAAAGGTATCATCGCGACGGGCGTGCTGTCCCTCATCGCGCTTTGGCCGCTGACTGATTACATCGTCGGTCTGCACACAGTGTTGACGACAAGCTCGGGCGTCACGTTCACGGGCCTGCAATTGTTCGAATGCGGCGTAGCGGGCCTCGTGATCACCGGCCTCATCATCTGGATCACCGAATACTATACGGGCACGGGCTATCGTCCTGTGAAGGTGATCGCGCAGGCGTCCGTCACTGGCCATGGCACGAATGTGATTCAGGGCCTCGCAGTATCGATGGAATCGACTGCGCTTCCGGCGCTCGTCATCTGTGTCGGCATCATCGTGACCTATACGCTTGCCGGATTGTTTGGCATCGCCATCGCGGTTTCGACGATGCTTTCGCTCGCGGGCATGATCGTGGCGCTCGACGCGTTCGGTCCGGTCACGGACAATGCTGGCGGCATCGCGGAAATGGCCGGCCTTGAAGGCGATGTGCGCAAGACGACCGATGCGCTCGACGCCGTCGGCAACACGACCAAAGCGGTGACGAAGGGGTATGCGATCGGTTCAGCGGGCTTGGGCGCGCTTGTGCTGTTTGCAGCGTATAATTCCGACCTTACTTACTTCATCGCGCAAGCCAATGCTGCGGGTTCAACGACGTTCCAATATTTCCGCAACGTGACGCTGAACTTCTCATTGGAAAATCCGTATGTCGTTGTGGGCCTGCTGCTTGGCGGATTGTTGCCTTATTTGTTCGGCGGCATTGCGATGACGGCGGTGGGGCGCGCGGCGCAGGCTGTGGTTGAGGAAGTGCGTCGTCAGTTCCGTGAAATGCCCGGCATCATGACGGGTGCACAGAAGCCGGATTACGGTCGCGCCGTGGACATGCTCACACGCGCCGCGATCCGTGAGATGATCATTCCATCGTTGTTGCCGGTGCTTTCGCCGATTGTCGTGTTTGTCGTCATCAATTTCGTGGCGGGCAAGGGCGAAGCGTTCAGCGCGCTTGGCGCGATGCTTTTAGGCGTGATCGTGACGGGCTTGTTCGTCGCCATCTCTATGACTTCGGGCGGTGGCGCGTGGGACAATGCGAAGAAGTTCATTGAAGACGGCAATTACGGCGGTAAAGGCTCGGACGCGCATAAGGCTGCCGTCACGGGCGACACGGTCGGCGATCCCTACAAGGACACGGCCGGTCCGGCGGTGAATCCGATGATCAAGATCACGAACATTGTGGCGCTGCTGCTGCTTGCAACGCTGGCGCACTCGTTCTGATTGGATAGGTGAGGCTAAAGCGCGATCCGGAAAACGGATCGTGCTTTAGTAACCGCCGCCTCCGCCGCCACCGCCGGGATTTTGATCTGGCGTCGAGCCGACGGGTACGCCTGGCGTCGCATTGAAGAGCTGCTGCAGGAAGGTCAGTTCGCGACCCTTGGCAGGCGTGGTGCGCGTCTCGAACGCGACGACATGGCCGTCCTCGAGCCCGTAGTGCTTGATGTCGGAGACTTTGTTGTCCTTGTCGAAGTAGACGGCGAAGATTTCACGTGATTGGACGGTCGGCGTGAAAAACGCGACCTGTTTCTCGACGCTGGAAACATAGTACCAGGCGCTGCCGTTGAATGTGCTTTGTGTCGAAGGATAGCCGAGCCGCGACTGAACCGTCGTCTTGGTGTCCTTGCCAGCCTCGATGGCGGCTTCATTGTCGGGATCGGGGAGATAACCGCGCTGGTTGATGACGGGCGTGCAGCCAGCCAAAACGATACCGGCGAAAAACAAAGCGGCAATACGCATCAGACCTCGTGCCCCGGCTTCGAAAGCGCCCCTGTGGGCTGTGCTAACGTTGCGCCGGGCCAGACGCAAGCAGGATGAATGACGTGGTCTTGAAAACATTGAGGAAATCCGCGGGTTCGAAGGAACTCGCCGTGCGGCTTCATGCCGCCATTGTCGCGCGATCCCGGGCGCCCGTGTTCTTTGCTGAGCTCGATGTGCCGGACACACTGGATGGGCGACTCGACCTTATCTTTCTGCATGCCTGGCTTGTGCTTGACCGCCTGAAAGAGCAGCCGGAGATCGCTCAGGCGCTGACCGATACCCTGTTCATCAGTTTCGATGAGGGCCTGCGCGAGCTTGGTGCAGGCGATATCGGTATCGGCCATCGCATGAAGAAGATCGGCAATGCGTATTACGGGCGTATGCAGGCTTACGACAAAGCTATCGATGTAGACGCGCTCGCGGAAGCCATCGAACGCAACATCTATCGTGGTGTCCCTGACCGCCAGGAGCAGGCAAAGACATTGGCGCGTTATGTGCTCGCAGCAAAAAAAGCGCTTGCAGAATGCGATCCGCTCGGAGGGATACTCGATTTCGGAACGCTGCCATGACGAATGAGCAAAGCCCGCCGCTGGAGCGTTTTTTTGATCTTGCCACGCTTTCGCAAGCTGGAGCAGAAATCGCCATTATGCCGCAAGCCGACGATCTCGTGCGTCTCGCGGAATGGGCTGGCGTGGAAGCGATAAAGCGTTTCGACGCGACCGTGAAACTGAAGAAGCTGTCACCAACGCGCTTTGCCTACGCAGCCCATTTTTCCGCCGACATCGTTCAAGCCTGCGTCGTCACGCTGGAGCCGGTCGCCTCGCACATCGAGAAGGAATTCACCCGTGAGCTGCATCTCGCAGCTATCCGGGCAAGCAGCCGGTTCGCAGCAATAGGTGCCGATCTCGATGTCACCTCGGCTGCCGACGAATCGCCTGAGGAGATCGAAAGCCCCCATTTCGATGTCGCCGGTCCAGTGCTGGAGGAGTTCGTTCTTGCCATCGACCCATACCCGCGCCGCGAAGGTATCGAATTTTCCGAGCCGAAAACCCAGGAACCCAAACCCGAAAGTCCTTTTGCCGTTCTCAAACGGCTCGAAACCGGAGCCAAAGGCCGGTCTTGAATTTCCCAAGGTTTTCAGGCTATTTGCCCGGCTCTTTTGAAGGAGCAGTTCCGCCATGGCGGTCCCGAAACGAAAAACCTCGCCGTCAAGGCGCAATATGCGCCGTTCTCATCACGCGCTCGCGCCTACCTCTCACAATGAATGCCCCAATTGTGGGGAGCAGAAGCGTCCGCACCATGTCTGCGGTTCTTGCGGCCATTACAAAGACGAAGAAGTTCTCAAGGCTGAAGCCTGATAGGGTTCCGGGCTGGTCAGATTCGATGACTGTCCGAATAGCTAAGGCCCGCCCTTGAAGCAGGAATTTACCGTTTCGGTTGACGCGATGAGCGGCGATGCCGGGCCGGAAATCGTCGTAGGCGCGCTTACGCAAACGGTGCTGAGGCATCCCGCCGTGCGTTATCTCCTGCATGGCGATAAGGCGACGCTCGAGACCTTGCTGGCCAAGCACCCCAAGCTCACGAGCCATGTGGAGATCCGCCACGCTGCCGACCGCGTGCGCATGGATGAGAAGCCCAGCATCGCATTGCGCCGTGGGCGTGGCTCCAGCATGTGGCGCGCGATCGAATCCGTCGCGAAGAAAGAAGCCGACGCAGTCATCTCCGCCGGCAATACGGGCGCGCTGATGGCGATGGCGATGTACCAGCTCGGACTGATCGAAGGCATCGAACGGCCCGCGATCGCCGCGATCTTTCCCACGATGCGCGGACACAGCGTGCTGCTCGATGTCGGTGCAAACATCAGTACCGATGCGGAACAGCTCGTCGATTTCGCGATCATGGGGGAGGCATTCGCGCGCGTTGTGTTTAGCCTCGAACGTCCAAGTGTTGCGCTACTCAATGTCGGCTCCGAAGAGATGAAGGGCAACGATGCGGTACGCGGCGCAGCGCAGATCCTTCGCAAGGTGCAGTTACCGATGGAGTTCGCAGGGTTCGTCGAAGGCACCGATATCACCGAAGGCAAAGTCGACGTCGTCGTGACGGACGGCTTCACAGGAAATGTCGCACTCAAAACAGCAGAGGGCACGGCGAAGCTCGTTGTCGAATATCTACGTTCTGCGTTGCGCAGTTCGCTGCTTGGAAAGATCGGCGCCTTCATCGCAAGCGGAGCATTGCAAGTGCTTCGGCGCAAGCTCGATCCGCGCGCGGCAAATGGCGGTATTTTTCTCGGCCTTAACGGTGTTGTCGTGAAATGCCATGGCGGTACCGATGCGATGGGTTTCGCAACGGGTCTCGATATGGCGATTGATATGGCCAAAGCCGGAATCATCACGCGCATCGTGGCGAACCGCGCGGGTGTGACACCTGTGACCACGGAAACGGCGGTGTCGTGAGCGTCATCCGCTCGGTTGCGCTTGGCTGCGGCGCATATCTGCCCGAAACGATCCTGACGAATGCCGAAATCGCCGCGCGCATCGATACGAGCGATGAGTGGATCGTTGAACGCACGGGCATTCACCGCCGACACATCGCGCGCGAAGGCGAAACGACGTC
>DATHQA010000225.1:0-25243 GCA_035483375.1 Rhizomicrobium sp.
TGCGCTGTTTCGAGGACGCAAACGGGCGCGATCTCAAGCAATTCCGGCTTTGGTATGCGCAATCGGGCACGCCGGTCGTGGAGGCGAAGGGCGAATATGATGCCGCTTCGCAGACCTATGCGCTGACGCTGAAGCAAAGCCTCGGCGCGACACCGGGCCAACCCGAGAAGAAACCGATGCATATGCCGATCCGCCTCGGTTTTGTTGCGAAAAGCGGGCGTGCGATGCCGCTGACGCTGGACGGCGAAAACGCGACTGGGCCGGAAGAACGCGTGCTCGAACTCACGGCACCTGAGCAGAAATTCCTATTCGTCGGCGTTGCGGAAGAACCGCTTGTGTCGCTGGGACGGCATTTCTCAGCACCCGTCGTGTTCAAGACAGGTGCAGACCGCAAAGCGCGCGCGGCGCTGATGGCGCGCGACACGGACGATTTCAATCGCTGGGAAGCGAGCCAGATGCTTGCGACCGACCTGTTGCTTGAAATGGCAGGTGTTGCGCAGTCAGGCCAAACGCCCGTGGCGGACTCCATTTATATCGATGCCATCGGCGAAGTGCTCGCACGCGCCGAGGACGATCATGCATTCGCGGCGCAAATGCTTGTGCCGCCGCTTGAAAGCGAAATGGCAATGGCGATGACGCCAGCCGATCCTGACGCGATCAATAAAGCGCGCGTGACATTAATCCGCGATGTGCAAAAGGCGCATGGCGCGCGCGTTGCCGAACTCTATGGCAAGCTCGAATTGAAAGGACCTTACTCACCGGATGCGGAAGCCGCCGGTCGCCGCTCACTGCGCAATGCGCTGTTGCGCTATCTTACGAGTGCGGATGACGAAGCCTCCGCCGAGATCGCGTACAAGCATTACACGAGCGCAACCAACATGACGGATATGATCGCGGGATTGGCCGCGCTCACACGCATGAACTCGAAGCGTCGCGATGAAGCCTTCACGCATTTCCACGATCGCTTCTGCACCGATCCGCTCGTGCTCGACAAATGGATGAGTTTGCAGGCAGGTTCGCCGGCCTCCGATACGATCGAGCGCGTACGCGGCCTCATGAAGGATCCGCATTACGACATCAAAAATCCCAATCGTGTGCGCGCGCTCATCGGTGCGTTCGCGGGCAATCAT
Organism: Rhizomicrobium sp.; assembly: GCA_035483375.1. Lineage (GTDB taxonomy): Bacteria > Pseudomonadota > Alphaproteobacteria > Micropepsales > Micropepsaceae > Rhizomicrobium. The sequence goes on from DATHQA010000225.1 coordinate 1,131, forward strand.
TTGCGCTTCCATGCGAAAGACGGCGCAGGCTATGCGCTGGTTGGTGAAATCATTCGCGCGCTCGATGCGATCAATCCGCAAGTGGCCGCGCGCATGTCTGGCGCGTTCGAGAATTGGCGGCGTTACGATACCCACCGCCAATCGCTCATGCGCGGCGAACTCGAAAAAACGTTGAAAAAAGAGAATATTTCGGCCAATGTGTTCGAAGTTGTGACCAAGATGCTGAACTAACGTTTCGGCATTTCCGGCGATCCGGTTTCGATATAAAGTTTGAGGCGTGCAAGCTGCCCGCTGAGCACACCGTCGACTGCGTTCGACCAATCGGCGAAACCCTCTTTCACATAACCGCCGACGCGATAATCCATCGCGAGTTCGGTGCCGTCCTTGTCCGGTTTCATCGACCACGTGAACACACCATCGACGGCAAGACCCTGCAACGGTCCAAGCGCCCCTTTGAGGCGCAACACTTTCGGTCTGTCCGCATACACGACGACGAGATGCTCGACCGAACCGTTGGGCAAAGTTTCGCACCAGCATCCGCCCGCGCGTGCATCGAGCGTGAGGTTCGCCGCGTTGTGGGAAAATGTGTGTTCGGAATTCCACCAATGCGAAGGCTGGACGAGCGCGTCATAAACTTTCTCAGGCGCCGCCGCGACATGCATGACGGATTTCACTTCGAAGCCGCCCGGCGCGACATCGACGACATCGGCCGAGGCCGAACTTGCGAACAATACGGATACGAAAATCGAAACGATGCTTTTCATGACGGAACCTCTGCCCCTCGCGTTGCGGAAGAAGCAAAGCCCGGGAATTCATTTCCGAAAAGAGGGGACACAATCACTTTCGGGTAATGACAGCGACTCTGCTTTTCGCATAATCGGCAAAGGGGCGAATCAATCGCGACCCTTGGGGTGGCGCGCATTCATGGCGCAGGCAAGAGCGACAATCCGGCCTTATGAGGCCGTAAGTCGGATGTGGGCCAAAACGGCAGGGGTCACGGCGCGCAATATCCGCGTGACGGTCACGCTGTGCGTGGTGCTCATCTGCGGCAGCTTCGCGGCTGCGGCAGTTCTGCTTGCAACGCAGCGTGGGTTTCTTCCGCTTTATCTTTATCTCATCTTCGGGCCTGCGCTTGTGGGCGCGTGGCTTGCCGTGATCTTCGTGCATGAATTCGAACGCCGCGAGAAAGCGGCGGAGTCCGTGCGTACATTGCTGGCGACTCCTTCTGCCGATGCGAAACTTCTGATCCGTCTCGCCGATGCCGAACGGCGCGCGGTCGAAGCCGAACGTTCCAAATCCGAATTCATCGCGCATATGAGTCACGAGATGCGCACACCGCTGAACGCGGTGATCGGCTTCTCCGAAGTGATCGAGCAGGGCTTCTTCGGCGCCGTCGGCCATCCGAAATATGTGGAGTATGCGCGCGACATCGGCGATGCGGGCCGCAACCTGCATGGCAAGATCGGCGACATTCTCGAATTCGCCAATGTCGAAGCGGGACGTTTTCCCGTGACGCCGTCGAAGATCGAATTATCGGAGATCGCGGGCAATTGCGTGAACGAATTTGCGGGCCGGGCCTTCTCGCGCCGTATCACGCTCGACATGGCGATCAGCCCGGAGACGCAAGCCATCGGCGATGCGCTCGCGGTACAGCGTATCCTGGGCAACCTGCTTTCGAACGCGCTCAATTACACGCCCGAAGGCGGACATGTGCGTGTCGATGTGCGCAATGAAGCGGGCGCTGCCGTCATCCGCGTGCGCGATACGGGCTACGGCTTCACGAACGCCGAAGCGCGGCAGGTGGGCGGAGCATTCGCGCGTTTCGACCGTCCGGGTGCCGTGACGGGAACGGGATTGGGCCTCGCTATCGCGATGTCGCTGGCGCGGCGCATGGGCGGTGCGGTGAGGCTTGGCGGTGCGCCGGGCCGCGGCACGAGCGCGGAACTGAGACTTAGACGACCCTAATTTGAATCATTTCGCTTTGAACGAAATCAAACCTTCGATGTCATGGCCCACCTAGTGTGGGCCATCCAGTTAGGTTCTGTACGATCTCGAAGCAGTCACCTGGGCGGCCCGCACTCCGGCGGGCCGTGACACGGATGTGATTATAAATACCACTCATATTCGGCTTCACTGATGATGCGGCGGAAACGCTGCATCTCGATGCGCTTCGTCTCGCGATAAAGCGCGAGCATCTGATCGCCGAGATAGGACCCGAGCGTCGTGGCGGCCGAAAGCTTCATAAGCGCCGCCTCGATATCGAATGGCAACGCCAGATCCGGCTCATGCGTGGCATTGCCCGTTGCGGCCGGGCCGGAATCGAGTTTGAAAGAAAGACCATGATGAATGCCTGCGAGCACGCCCGCGAGCACGAGATAGGGATTGGCGTCCGCGCCCGCGACGCGATGCTCGACGCGGCGCGCGTCACCCGGCGAAAGCGGAATGCGCAAACCGACCGAACGGTTGTTCACGGCCCAGCGGCGATTGACGGGCGCGAACATGTCGGGCTGGAAACGGCGATAGGAATTCACATTCGGCGCGAACAACGCCATCGACTCTGCCATGAGCGCTTGCAAGCCGCCGATGGCATGGCGCAGACGCGGCGAACCTTCTGCCGTGCCGTCGTCGAAGATGTTGCGGCCCGTTTCGTCGAGCACGCTCACATGCACATGCAATCCGCTGCCCGTTTTGTCGGGATAAGGCTTCGCCATGAAGCTCGCCTCGAAACCATGCGCCGCAGCGGCGGCCTTGATGACCTGCTTGAGGAACACCGCATGATCGGCGGCAGAGCGCGCGTTGGTCTGATGACGCAGATTGGTTTCGAACTGGCCTGGCGCATATTCCTTGCTGACGGCGCTGACAGGCAGGTTCTGCTCGCCCGCCGCTTCGGTGAGAGCGGCGAGGAAATCGCGATAGCGGTTGAGATCGTCGATGCCATAGACGGAGGCGACGCTCTCGCGCGTGCCCGATTGCGGATCGCGCGGCGGCAACGGCACGCCGTTCGCGCCACGCTCGCGGTCGATGAGATAATATTCGAGCTCGAGAGCCGCGACCGGCGTGAGTTTCAACTCCGTGAAACGCTCCAGAACGCGCTCGAGCGCCGCGCGCGGTTCGGCATCGCAAGGTGCGCCATGCGCGTCGTGCAACGTCATGAGAATCTGTGCGCGTTTGGGCGTCTCGCCCCAAACAGGCGAAAGCGTGCCGGGAATCGGCCACGCCGTGCCGTCCGGATCGCCATCGCCGAAACCGCGCCCGAACGGATTGGTCATCTCGCCGCGCATATCCATGAGATAGACGGAGAGCGGAATCTGCATGCCGGATTCGAACAGCTTCGCCGCATCGCCGACGGGCATGCGCTTGCCGCGCAGCGTGCCGCACAAATCGACAAGCAGCGCATCGACGAATGCGAGATCGCTGCGCCGCGCGATGAGCGCTTCGAATTCCTTGCGCGCGATCTCCACAAAAGCGGGACGCGAGAACACAGGCGTGGGGATGGGCTTGTTCATGGCACTGCACGGATTTTGCGCAATTATAATAAGCCTGTGACGGCAGCAGAGGAAGCTTGGCGGCTTGGGGGTTCGAAAATACCGCCAAATCGCACCATTCTTGCGGTTAATTCCACTTGGCCCGCGCGGTGCAACCGAAAAGAAAAGGCGGAAACGGGATCACCGCTTCCGCCTTCTAATTCAGCGAAGCGAAGCGTTCTAGAGAACGCCGCGCTTATGTTCGCCGATGACGATGCGGCCGGGATTAAACGCCGCTTTGAACACCGAAAGGGCTTTGCGAGGTTCGGCGTCTCCACACATGAAGACGTCGAAAGCCGCATAACCTTTTTCCGGCCATGTATGGACGCTGATATGGCTTTCGGCGAGCACGGCAACTCCGGAAATGCCGCCCCCATCCGAAAACGTGTGCAGATGGATGTGCAGAAGCGTCGCTCCTGCCATCTTCACTGCATCGATCAGCGCCTGTTCGATCCGATCCCGGTCGTCGAGTCCCTCGGCGTCCCAAAGATCTATGATCAGGTGACTTCCCGCATAGGTCAGTCCGTTACGTGTGATGAAGTGATCCTTGCGGTCCTCATCCCCCAGGGGAATAGGAACCGGAACGGTCCTCGCAGAAGCGCGAGCACGAGGGGCTCTTGCTTCTTTGATCGCCGCTACGAGTTCAAGTCGAGCCATTCTGGCACCTACCCTCTAAGTAGCGTTGACACCTGTGGAGCCTTCGGTCTTGCGACCTCGGACCCCGCTAAGACGAAAGCGGCGGGCGAAAGGGATACCTTCGCCACGCCGCCTCACTCCCGAAGGAGCAAGCGGAATATAGGGACGTCTTTCCCCCATGCAAGAAAATTTGAACCAAAGCGGTGAATTTTTTCTGAGCGGCGGTTGCGACTGTCACAAAGCGCTCCGCCTACGGAGCATCTCGTGCGATAGACAGCGGATTTTCAGCACTCTAAATACGGCCCTCTCGAGCCTTCACTCCAGCACATGTTGAGGAATTGAACATGCCGAACGCCTTCAAGGAGCGTCTTCACAAAGGTTACGCACAGTCCATGGAGCTCACGGGCGCGCCGCTCGTCGAAGAGAAGAGCCGCTACCAGCGAATCAAAATCTTCGACACCATCGCCAATGGCCGCGTGATGGTGCTCGACGACATCGTGCAGATCACGACGCGCGACGAGAGCGCCTACGCCGAAATGCTGACACATTTGCCGCTGCTGGAGCACGGCAAGGCGGAGCGCGTGATGATCGTGGGCGGCGGCGATCTCTCCATCGCCGACGAGGCGCTGAAGCATAAGAGCGTGAAGGAAGTCGTGCTCGTGGATATCGACGGCCGCGTCGTGGAGCTGTGCCGCGAGCATTTCGGCGAGATCAACGCCAAAGCGTTTAAAGATAAGCGCCTCAAGGTCGAAATCGCCGATGCGTTCGAATATCTCGGCCGCGCGGAGAGCAAGAACCGCTTCGATCTCATCGTCGCCGACAGGCCAGATCCTGTCGGCCCCGGCAAGGCGCTGTTCGGCGAGACGTTCTACGATCGCGTGCGCAATGCGCTGAAGCCCGGCGGCTTCGCGACGTTCCAGACCGGCGTGCCGTTCTATCAACCGTGGGAGATCACCGACGCGCTGACGGAACTTGCGGAGTTCTTCCCGCAATCGGGTCTCTATCTCACAGTCGTGCCGACTTATATCGGCGGCTTCATGGCGCTGAGTTGGGCCTGCAAAGGCAAGCAGAAGCTCGGCACGCCGGCAGGCATCAAGCGCGCGAGCGCTGTGTACAAGCGCGCGAAGCTCAAGACCGACTATTACAACCCGGACGTCCATGCGGCAGCGTTCGCGTTGCCCGAATGGGTGAAACGGCTCGTCCCAAAACCGTGACGGAAAACGAACTGCCCTCGCCTGCCGCGCGCGAAGAAGCGCTCTATAGGCGTTTCGATGCGCTCGGCATCGCGTGGAAAACACATGAGCACGCGCCCGTCTTCACGGTTGAGGAAGCTGCTGCGCTTTATGCGCATCAGCCGGGCGGGCACACGAAGAACTTGTTCCTGAAAGACAAGAAAAGCGCATTCTGGCTTGTCGTCGCGCGCGACACGTTGCGCATCGATCTCAACGCGCTTGCAAAACAACTCGCAGCGCCGCGCTTCTCGTTCGGCTCGGCGGAGTTGCTCATGGAGATGCTCGGCGTGCCGCCGGGTTCGGTGACGCCGTTCTCGGTGATCAATGATGAAGAGAAGAAAGTGCGTGTCGTGTTGGACGAAGACATGCTGAAGCTGGAACCGCTGAACTTCCATCCGCTGCGCAACGACCGCACGACCGCGATCAGCGCGAAGGATCTGCTTTCCTTCCTGCGCGCGACAGGCCACGAGCCCGTCATCGCGCGCCTGCCGGAGATCGCCGCATGAAAGACGTCCTGCCGCTTGGACCGAAAACGCTGCATGGGCGTTTCGTCGTGCTGGAGCCGCTCGAAGAACGCCATCATATGGAACTTGCGCAAGTCGGAAGCGATCCGAATATCTGGACCTATATTCCGCTCGACGTGACGAAGGGTTTCGCCTCACGCCTGCCGCTCGTCATGCGCGAGATCGCAGCGGGCCGTCAGATCAGCTTCGTTGTGCGCCGCCTCAGCGACGGCGCAATCGTCGGCTCGACATCCTATCTCGCCATTGCGCCAGCGGACGCGCGCGTGGAGGTTGGGGCGACCTGGTATGTCGATGGCGCGCGCGGTACGGCGATCAATCCGGAAGCGAAATATCTGCTGCTCGAAAATGCCTTCGCCGCCCACTACAACCGCGTCGAGTTCAAGACTGACGCGAAGAACGCCCGCTCGCGCGCAGCCCTCCTCAAGCTCGGTGCGACAGAGGAAGGCACGCTGCGCGGGCATATGCGGATGCCGCAAGGCTATTTCCGCGATTCCGTCTATTTCTCCATCCTCGCCGGCGACTGGCCGCGCGTTAAGCATGGTCTGGAGCAGAGGTTGGCGGGCTTCGCCGTATGATTCGGCAAGGCTTTCCTTTCCGGGCTAGAATGCCCATCTTTGGGCGAGCCCATAACGAAGAGTGAGTTCATGGCTTTGATCGGTCCCAGCGGACGTCCCGTGGCGAGCGCCGCTCCAGCGGCGGCGGCGAGTTCTTCAGACACGAGCCCCTATATCAAGGACAGCGGCATCGCGACGTTCGAGGCCGATGTGATCATGGCTTCGCGCGAGGCGCCCGTGATCGTCGATTTCTGGGCGCCGTGGTGCGGCCCGTGCAAGCAATTGGGTCCGCTGCTTGAAAAACTCGTAACCGAAGCCAATGGCGCGGTCCGCCTCGTCAAGATCAATATCGACGAGAACCAGGAGATCGCGCGCCAGCTTCGCATCCAGTCGATCCCGACGGTCTATGCGTTCAAGAACGGCCAGCCAGTGGACGGCTTTATGGGTGCAGTCCCCGAAAGCCAGCTGCGCGCCTTCATCCAGCATCTGACGGGTGGCGAAGCGGGCCATGACCATGCCGACGAAGTGCTCGCGATGGCCGACGAAGCCTTCGCCGCGGGCGATATCGGCAATGCCGCGCAAGCCTATGCCCATGTCTTGCAGGACGAGCCGGGCAATCCGAAAGCGGTCGCGGGTCTCGCGCGCTGCTATCTCAAAAGCGGCGACATCGAGCGCGCACGCAATACGCTTCAGCTTGTGCGGCCCGATGGTGCTGCGGACGAAACGATCCGTGCCGTCGAAGCCGAATTGAAACTGCGCGAGCAGGCCGCCGATGTCGGCGATCTCGCGGGCCTGCGCGCGAAGATCGAAGCCGATCCGAACGATCATCAGGCGCGTTACGATCTGGCGCTTGCCCTCGATGCCAAAGGCGACCGCGAAGGCGCGCTCAACGAGCTTCTCGAAAGCGTGCGCCGCGACCGCAAATGGAATGACGAAGCCGCACGCAAGCACATCGTCACGCTGTTCGAGGCGCTTGGCCCGACCGATCCGCTGACGCTCGCCGCGCGGCGCAAACTTTCTTCGATCCTGTTCTCGTAATGCCGCGCTGGTACCATTCCGTCGACGAGCTGCCGCGTGCGCTGCCGATCTTTCCATTGACGGGCGCGCTGCTTCTGCCGCGCGGAGAATTGCCGCTCAACGTGTTCGAGCCGCGCTATCTCGCGATGGTCGATACCGCGATGGCTGGCCCGCGCCTCATCGGCATGATCCAGCCCAGCGAATCCGACGGCAAGACGTCGAGCCACACGCTCGCGTCCGTCGGCACAGCAGGGAGATTGACGTCGTTCAAGGAAACGGAGGATGGGCGTTATCTCATCACATTGTCCGGCATTTGCCGCTTCCGCGTCGCGGGCGAGATGTCCGTGCTGACGCCCTATCGCCAGATACAGGCGGATTACACACCCTATGCGAGCGACCTCATCTCCATCGAAGAACCGGAATTGCCGCGTACGCGGCTTGCGGCGGCGCTCAAGGATTATCTCCAGCGCCGCGACATGAAGGCGGATTGGAGCGCGGTGATGAATGCGCCCGCCGAAATGCTCGTCAACGCGCTTGTCACGCTGTGCCCGTTCGAACCTGCGGAAAAACAGGCCTTGCTTGAAGCGCTGACCTGGCAGGAGCGCGTGGACACACTTGTCGCGCTGTTGGAGATTTCCGGCGCGGGCGTCGGCAGCGGTGGTGGAGGGAGCGTCAATTGAGAGAAGTCGATCCCAAACTGCTCGAAATCCTCGTCTGCCCCGTGACAAAGAGCACGCTCAGCTACGACCGCGAGAAACAGGAACTCATCAGCAAACAGGCTGGCCTCGCCTACCCGATCCGCGACGGCATTCCGATCATGCTGCGCGACGAAGCACGCGAACTTTCCGATAGCGAGCGCGGCGGTTCGTGACGAGCAATCCCGCAGAGCGCCCCTGGCCCGTCGAATTGCGCCTCGATCCCGCGCGCACAACGCTGAACGTGAAATATGACACGGGCGAGCAATTCACGCTCGCCGCCGAATATCTGCGCGTGGAATCGCCAAGCGCCGAAGTCATGGGCCATGGCGGCGCAGAAAAGCAGATTGTAGGCGGCAAGCGCCACGTCACGATCGAAGGACTTGAGCCCGTCGGCAATTATGCCGTGCGCATCCGCTTTGACGATGGCCATGACACCGGGCTCTACTCATGGGACTATCTGCATGAGCTTGGCCGCATGCATGAAACGAAATGGGCGGCCTATCTGAGCGGTTTGCGGAAGAACAGCCTTAGTCGGTGAGGAGACATGCTGAGCCTCGACCACATCGTGATCCCGGTCTGGAACGGCGAAGCGAGCCTTGCCTTCTATCGCGATGTGATGGGTTTTGTCCTTGTCGATGTGCATAGCGGCGATGATTGGGGCGGCCATCCCTGGCTCATGATGATTTTCGCCATCGGCGACGGCCGCGAATGCGTGCTTGTGAATCTGCGCGGCGTGCGGCGGGGCAAAGATGACGGCCTGCCCGACGATGTGCGCCATTACGCCTTTAGCGAGGAGAGTAAGGAAAACCTTGAAACATGGCGTAACAGACTGCACGACGCGAATATCGCATTCTGGGAAGAAGATCACGGCGAGCAGCGCTCGCTTTATTTCCAGGATCCCAATGGCGTCGTGCTTGAAGTGACGGCCCCGCCCTCGTGTCCAACCATGCGCGCCGATCCCGATGCACTCGCAGCCGCGCAGGAATGGCTCGCCGAAGCAAGTGCGCTCACCGATTGATCATGACGAAACGCAAGCAACCCGAACCGCTTCCCAATGGCTATCAGCGCTTCATCACACCCGGACGGCGCCGGCGCATGGCCGTCATCAAAGGCCAGGACAGCAGCCGCTTCACCGACTTCTATCACGCGGTGCTGACCGCACCATGGTGGCTGTTCTTCCTGGGCCTTGCGGTGATGTTCGTCACGATCAATGCGATTTTCGCGCTCGCCTATATGAGCGACCCGCATGGCCTGGCGAACGCGCGGCCCGGCAATTTCTGGGATGCATTCCTGTTCAGCGTCGAGACGATTTGCTCCGTCAATTATTCTTCGATCGTGCCGAAATCAGATTATGCGAACATCGTCGTCGTCATCGAAGCGTTTTTTGGCATCCTCAATCTTGCTCTGGTGACAGGCGTGATGTTCTCGCGCTTCTCGCGGCCCTTCGCGCGGGTGCTGTTTTCGAATGTTGCCGTCATTGCGCCGTTTGATGGCGTACCGACGCTCATGTTCCGCGCCGCGAACCAGCGCGGCAATCAGATCATGGAAGCGGAAATTACCGTCTCCATGGCACATCAGGTGACGACGCGCGAAGGCCACGCGATGCGGCGCTTCGAGGAGATGAGACTCATACGCGGGCGTTCGCCGCTCTTCGCACTCTCATGGACAATCATGCATCGCATCGATGAGACGAGCCCGCTGAGCGGCGCGACGCTGGACTCGCTGTACGACCAGCAGGTAGAGATCGTCATCGTGCTTTCGGGCACCGACGACACACTGTCCGAGAAGATCTACGCGCGCCATTCCTATACGCCGGACGAAATCCGCTGGGGACACCGTTTTGTCGATATTCTATCGGTCGCGCCCAATGGGCGGCGCGTGGTGGACCTGCGGCGTTTCCACGACACCAATCCGCTTGAGCCGATAGACGCTTGAGGCTAGTTTCGCCCGCTATGGAACCGTTCAAAACACTCACGGGCGTCGCCGCGCCCCTGCCGATGATCAATGTCGATACCGACATGATCATTCCGAAGCAATTCCTGAAGACCATCAAGCGCACGGGGCTCGGCAAATCGCTATTCTTCGAAATGCGCTTCAAGGAAGACGGCAGCGAGAATCCCGATTTCGTGCTGAACCGGTCGGCTTATAGACACGCGCAGATCCTCGTGACGGGCGCCAATTTCGGCTGCGGCTCGAGCCGCGAGCATGCGCCTTGGGCATTGCTCGATTTCGGCATACGCGCCGTGATCGCGCCGTCCTTCGCCGATATCTTCTACGGCAACTGTTTCAAGAACGGCATTCTGCCGATCACGCTGCCGCAGGAAGACATCGACAAATTGATGGACGATGCAGAACGTGGCGCCAATGCCGTCATCACGATCGATCTCGAGAAACAGGAAATCCGCGGGCCCGACGGCGGCTGCATCACATTCGAGATCGATCCGTTCCGCAAACAGACGCTGCTGCAGGGCTGGGACGATATCGGGCTGACGCTGCGCAACGAGCAGAAGATTTCCGATTTCGAAGCGCGCCGCAAAGTGCAAGCGCCCTGGATGTAATCGCACGCCATGAGCCACAATATCCTTCTTCTTCCCGGCGACGGTATCGGACCGGAAGTCATCGAAGAAACGCGCCGCGTGATGGGCTGGTTTTCGGCCAAGCGCGATTTTGCGTTCGAGGCGAGCGAGGATCTCGTCGGCGGTATTTCGTATGAGACGCATGGCGACCCCGCGACCGATGCGATGATGGCGAAGGCGTTGCGCGCCGATGCCATTCTGTTCGGCGCGGTCGGCGGACCGAAATGGGATGGATTGCCGTTCGACAAGAAACCGGAACGCGGATTGCTTCGCCTGCGCAAGGATTTGGGGCTGTTCGCAAATCTGCGGCCCGCGCTTTGTTTCGACGCGCTCAAAGATGCTTCGAGCCTGAAGCCGGAGATCGTGTCCGGTCTCGATATCCTTATCGTGCGCGAACTCACTGGCGGGGTCTATTTCGGCGAGCCCAAGGAAATCACGATGCTGCCGAATGGTGAGAAACGCGCCGTCGATACACAGCTTTACACGACAAGCGAGATCGAACGCATCGCACGCGTGGCGTTTGCGCTTGCGCGGCTGCGCGACAATCGCGTGGCATCCGCCGAGAAATCCAATGTCATGGTGACGGGTGTGCTGTGGCGTGAGATCGTGCAAAAAATCCACGACACCGAATTTCCTGATGTGCAATTGTCTCATATCCTTGCCGACAATTGCGCGATGCAGCTTGTGCGCAATCCGAAACAATTCGACGTTATCGTCACAGACAATCTGTTCGGTGATGTGCTGTCCGACGAAGCCGCGCAATTGACAGGCTCCATCGGTATGCTGCCGTCCGCTTCCCTTGGCGCAAAGGATGCAAACGGCAAACAGCCCGCGCTTTACGAACCGATCCATGGCAGCGCGCCCGATATCGCGGGCAAAGGCCTCGCCAATCCGATTGCGTGCATCCTCTCCTTTGCGATGTGTCTGCGTTATTCGTTCGCGCGCGTGGACGATGCCAATCTTCTCGAGCGAGCAGTCGAACGCGTGCTCGCCGATGGCTATCGCACTGCGGACATCATGCAATCCGGCGGCAACAAAGTGGGCACGCACGAAATGACCGATGCGATTCTAAAGACGCTCGACAGGCCCGCCGCTTAAACTTCGATAATCACTTTGCCAATGACTTTGCGATCCTGAAGCATGCGCATCGCATCCACTGCTTGCGCGAGTGGAAAACGCGCGCCGATATGTGGATGGATTTTTCCATCTGAAAGCAATCTGTCGACGGCAGCAAGATTCTCGCGGCCTTTCTGCGGAAAGCGTCGGCCATATTCGCCCGCGCGAACGCCCATGATCGAATAGCCTTTGATGAGCGGCATATTCACGCCAATGGAAGGAATGCGTCCGCTCGTGAACCCGACAATGAGCAACCGGCCATCGAACGCGATGCACCGTGTGGATTCGTCGAACACATCGCCGCCCACAGGATCGTAGATCACATCCGCGCCACCGTCGGTGATCTCCTTCACGGCTTCGCGAAATCCCGTCGATGGCAGAACGTGATCGGCACCATAGGATTGGAGGAAAGTGCGCTTCTCCTCCGTCGAGGCCGTTGCGATCACTTGCGCACCAAGCACACGGCCCAGATCAACGGCGGCAAGCCCGACACCGCCTGCCGCACCATGCACAAGTAACCATTCGCGCGGCTGCAATTGCGCGCGCCGCACCAACGCGACATAGGCGGTGAGGTAAGCAAATGTGAATGCGGCTGCTACCGCGTAATCCGCATTCGCAGGAATTGGGCGCAATGCTGCGGCATCTGCCTGCACTTCTTCGGCGAAGCATCCAAGCCCGCTGAGGATCGCGCGATCGCCGACTTTGAATGCCGTCACCGCATCGCCGACAGCGATGATATCGCCCGCGGCCTCGCTGCCCGGCGTGAACGGCAATTCGGGCTTGTGCTGATATTTTCCCTGTATCGTCAGGATATCGGGAAAATTCACCGCTGCCGTACGCACGCGAAGGCGCACATCGTGCGGACCGGGTTCTGGCAGCGTTGTTTCTTCGAGCCGCACCGTGCCGATGTCTTCGGCAAGAGCACGGCAGACGATCGCCTTCACGCGCTGCCGGTCTTGGTGCGCGGCAGTGTGCGATGCGGTAGCGTGCGAACGCCGCCCATGAACAAGGCCGTCGCGAAAGACGCTGCTGCGGGCGGGTCGATATCGTCGCGCAGCAACATGCGCTCGCCCACTTCGAACGCGACGCCGACAATCGAGGCCATAAGGAAGTCCGCATCCACGGGCGGGAACAGGCCTTTGGCGATGGCGGTCTCGATGTCCTCGCGCAATTCGTCGAAGCCCGCGATCACTTCCGGCGTATCCATGCGCACGCGGATCGTATCGGTGTTGCGGCGGATGGCGTGGAAATTCGCCTGATCGCTCGCGACGTAATCGAAGAACGTGCGGAAACTGCCGGAGATGAATTCCTCGATCGTATCGGCACGGATGCGCTCCTCGCGCAGGCGCGGGCGGATTTGCAGTGCGCTCTCGTCACGGATGGCCTGGAACACTTCTTCCTTCGACTTGAAGTAATTGTAGAACGTGCCCGAGGCGAGCGGCGTGGCGCGGATGATGTCGCGTACGGTCGTTGCCCCATAGCCGAGTTCCGCGAAAACCTGCCTTGCCGCCTCAAGGATCAAATGGCGATTCTGTGCTTTGGTTTTTTCGCGCTTTCCGGCTTGCTTGGGCGCAGGCGTGCTTATGAATTCGGTGTCCATCCAGACCTCGGTTTGGGAGATTGCGACAGTTTAACGATTGATGACGCTACGTCAACTTTTCTTAGTTGAGCCGACCATTCAACCCGCCAAGGCTGTAACGCCCCGCCCCCAGGAACATGAGCGCTAAAGCCGTGAACAGCAGGAACATCTCGAGTTCCAGCGCATAACCGCCTTCGGCATTGATCGCGAACAGGTTCGTCATGCCCGCGAGCCAGACGGCGAACAGCATATTGCCCACAATGAGCGCCGCGCCGAAGCGCGAGAGCACGCCTAAGATGATAAGCACCGGCCCCAGGATTTCGCCCGCATAGACGCCATAGGCCAAAGCGGGCGGCAGGTGATGGGCTGCCACCATCGCCGTGACCCCGCCGATGCCGTGGATCACCTTATGGACGCCGTGGAACAGAAGAAGCGTACCGAGCATGAGGCGCAGCACGAGCTTTCCGAAATCCTGCGATGCCATCATGTTTTTCTCCCTTAAGCGCAATCCCGCGAAGTGTGCAGCGGTTCGCCTCAGATTGCGCGACAAATAAAAGGAACTGGCGTCCCGTGGGCCAATTCTAACCCATCCCGGGAGCAGCGTGGAGAAATCTAGCGGCGCACCGCTTCCACCACGCTCGCAAAGCCGTCGCACGCAAGGCAGGCGAGGAGTTCCTTCTTGATCCGCGCGACGAGGCCGGGCCCGCGCAACGCGAGAGCTGTGTAAAGCTGGACGAGATCGGCGCCCGCGCGCAATTTTTCATAAGCGTGTTCCCCGGAAGAGATGCCGCCCACGCCGATCAATACGAGACCGGCACCTGCGCGCGCGCGAACGGCTTTGAGCATCGCCGTCGAAGGCGCGAACAATGGCGCGCCGGAAAGCCCACCGGATTGGCTTGCATAGGCGCTTTTGAGCGAAGCAGGCCGGGCGATTGTCGTGTTGGAAACGATCATGCCTTCGATGCCGGATGAAAGGACGACGGCAACAATATCATCGACGGCGTGTTCGTTGAGATCCGGCGCGATCTTCAAAAGCAGCGGAATGCGCGAATTCGCGGTCGCGCGCGCATTCGTCAAAAGATCGAGCAGATGTTGAAGCTCGTCACGGTTCTGAAGCCCACGCAAACCGGGTGTGTTGGGCGACGAGATATTGACTGTCACATAATCGGCCAGCGGCGACAATCGCGCGAAAGCCTCGCGATAATCCGCAGGGCGATCGGGCGAATCCTTGTTTGCGCCGATATTGATGCCGACGATACCGTTGCGCGGACGCGCGGCCAGCCGCTTCGCCGCCGCTTCCATGCCGCGATTGTTGAAGCCCATGCGATTGATGACCGCGCCGTCCTCGTTGAGCCGGAATAGGCGCGGGCGCGGATTGCCCGTTTGCGGACGCGGCGTGACCGTGCCGCATTCGACAAAGCCGAAGCCTAGCTTCAGCATCGTGTCGGGCACTTCGGCATCCTTGTCGAAGCCCGCGGCGAGCCCGATGGGGTTCGGGAAGGTCCGGCCAAAGACGGAAACGGCAAGGCGCAGGTCGTCGGGCCGCGCGGAAGGCAGCACAAGAGAGCCCACCCGCATCAAATCGATGGTTGCGCGATGGGCGGTTTCCGGGGGCAGAAGCCGGATTATGCTCGCGGTGGCATCTATCAACACCTAATACCTCTATCTAGGGTTGTATCTCGCGATCATAGTCTTATAATAGGAATTATTGCCAGCGGATGGAACTATTCTTACTTCGGACGATCCATGCTCACACACCGACAAATCTGGGGCGCGCTGGACGCGCTTGCCGCGCGCAACGGGCTTTCAGCCTCCGGCCTCGCGAAGCTCGCGGGCCTCGATCCTACAACCTTCAACAAGAGCAAGCGCGCCACCGATAACGGCAAGGAACGCTGGCCTTCGACCGAAAGCGTGTCGAAGGTACTCTCCGCCACGGGCGCCTCGCTCGATGAGTTTGTCAGCCTCGTCGACAAAACCGGCCGCACGAAACGCCATGTTACGCGCAGCGTGCCGCTCATCGGATTGGCGCGCGCGGGCAGCCGGGGCTTTTTCGACGATGCCGGCTTTCCGGTCGGCGGCGCCTGGGAAGAGATTCCATTTCCCGATCTCACCGAAGATCATGCCTATGCGCTCGAGATCACCGGCGATTCCATGTTGCCCGTCTATCGCGACGGCGACCGCATCGTGGTTTCGCCGACGGCGAGCGTGCGGCGCGGCGACCGCGTCGTCGTGAAAACGGTAACGGGCGAGGTGATGGCGAAG
Source organism: Rhizomicrobium sp. (assembly GCA_035483375.1). Taxonomy (GTDB): domain Bacteria; phylum Pseudomonadota; class Alphaproteobacteria; order Micropepsales; family Micropepsaceae; genus Rhizomicrobium. The sequence goes on from DATHQA010000225.1 coordinate 16,849, forward strand.
CAATTGGCGCGCACGACCGCCCATCACGTCGAGCTTCGTTCGTTCAATCCGGCTTATGACGATTTGAGTTTTCCGCTGAGCGACATCGTGTTCATGCATCGCATCATCTGGACAACTCAATAATCACGTCGGGATGCCCATATATTTCTTCAGCATGGTCGCGAACGCATTGCTGTCGCCGCTGTTGAGGAGCTTGAGCAGATCGGCTGCGCGCTTCTGCGAAACGCTGTAGTAAACCGAATCCGCCTTCGCCGCGACGGCGCGCGAAAGTGCCGCCTTGATCCTGTCATGATATTTGTCGGGATCGACGCTCGCGAGCGCAAGCGCGGATTGATAATTGATGAGAAGTTCATCCGGCGCGATCTTCATCGCCTCATCGAAATATTTGACGCCCTCATCCTCCGTCGCGCCATAGGTAAGCCGCGCAATGAAAGAGCCAGCGATACGGATAATCTCGAAATTCCAACCACCCATCGTTGCAAGCAGCAATGGATCCTTCGGATCGATGGCGAGTCCATCCTGCAACGCTTTCTTGGACTGATCCGCGAAGCCTTTGCTTTGCGCTTGCATCAGGCCGACCAAGCGGCCTTCATAGCCGAGCACGGCTGCGAGATAGATTTTAGGCAGCACGGCTTTGGGATCGGCAGCCATGGCTTTGCGCACGATCGCCTCCGCGCGCGTTTCGCAATCGAGGCATGGCGGAATGCGCAGCGACATATCCGAAACCGCGGCGCGCGCGGCGACCGAAAGGCCTTCAGGTGTTTTCGCCGCTTCGCCGGCAGCCATCGCCTGATCGTATTTGCCTTCACGCCACAATTCGAACGGCGTGGGCGCCACCTGTTGCGACATCACGGGCGTGATGGGGGCGGTCGGTGTCTGCGCAAATGTCGGCCACGCTGCGGTAATCGCGAATATGCTTGCGAGCAAAATCGTTTTCTTCATGTCACAGGCTCCAGAAATTCCCCGTCAAGGGCGCGACGGATCAATGCGGCGGTTTCAGCACAACCGAATAGAGCAGCGAACGAACCGAAGCGCGGGCCTTGCGTCTGGCCGAACAATACTTCGTAAAGCGCCTTGAACCAATCGCGCAGCGGTTCGAAACCATGGCTCTTGCCGATTTCGTAGACCACGTTCTGCACCGTTTCTCCGTTGCGTTCGTCCCGTAATGCGTCGAGCCTGTCCGCCAGTTCGCTGAGCGCGGCCCGTTCTTTTTCGTCTGCCGCACGATAACGCTTTTGCGGCTTCACAAAATTCTCATAGTACTTGACAGCATAGTCAACAAGCCGGTCAAGACCAGGATTGTCCTTAGGATTGGCCTGTGGCGCATAGGCGCGGATGAAGCCCCATAAAACATCGCGATTATGGGCGTTCGACGCACTCACGAGATTGAGCAGCAACGCGAAGCTGACGGGATAATTCTCGGCCGGCGGCCGGCCTTCATGAATATGCCATACGGGATTTTCGACACGCTCCGCCTCACCGGTTTCATTCGCGTGATACTGTGCGAGGAAACCGATGTAATCATCCACCGCTTTCGGAATGACATCGAAATAGAGCTTTTTCGCGGCGCGCGGCTTTTGATACATGAACAGCGCAAGGCTTTCCTCCGGCCCATAGGTCAGCCATTCATCGACCGAAATACCGTTGCCTTTCGATTTCGAGATCTTCTGACCCTGTTCGTCGAGAAACAATTCGTAATTGAACCCTTCGGGCGGATTGCCGCCGAGCACGCGCACGATCTTCGACGACAATTCGACGGATGAAATGAGATCCTTTCCCGCCATTTCGTAATCGACGCCGAGCGCAAGCCAGCGCATCGCCCAATCGGCTTTCCATTGCAATTTGCAATGACCGCCCGTCACGGGCAGTTCGGTGCGTTCGCCCTGATCTTCGAAAACAATCGTGCCGCGTTCGACATTCCATTCGAGCACGGGCACCTGCAGCACATGACCATTGCGCGGACTGACGGGAAGAAACGGCGAATAGGTCGCGCGCCGTTCTGCACCCAACGTCGGCAACACGACATCACGCACTTTTTCGTAATGTGAAAGCACAGTGAGCAGCGCCGCATCGAAGCCGCCGCTTTTGTAACACTCCGTCGAACTCATGAATTCGTATTCGAAACCGAAGCGGTCGAGGAATGCCTTGAGCCGTGCATTGTTGTGCGCGCCGAAACTTTCATGCGTGCCGAAAGGATCGGGAATGGAGGTGAGCGGCTTGCCGAGATATTCAGCCAGCATCTCCTTGTTCGGCACATTGTCCGGCACTTTGCGCAAGCCATCCATGTCGTCCGAAAACGCGATGAGCTTTGTCGGCACATCGCTCATCAACTCGAATGCGCGGCGCACCCACGTCGTGCGCGCGACTTCGCCGAACGTGCCGATATGCGGTAGACCCGATGGGCCATAACCCGTCTCGAACAACACTTTGTTAAGAGGTTTGCCCGCTTTCGCACGGGCTTCCACGCGCGCAAGAACCTTCCGCGCCTCCTCGAACGGCCAGGCGTGAGCAGCCAGCGCCACGTCGCGGCGCAATAAATCGGCGGTTGGGGAAGACATGGAAAATGCAACCTTAAGCGATTTGAAAGGGCCGGAAAGCTAGGCTTTGACGGGGGACGACGTCAATGTCCGTAAGCGAAGCATTGCCGGAACAGGATGCGCGCGCGCAACTCGCGATGCGCGTGGAGAATCTTTACACGATCGGCCGTGCCTATCTTTCACTGCCTTTCACGGTTTTCTGTTTGCCCGCGGCGTTCTTGGGCGGCAAGCCGAATGCTCTGCAAGTGTTGGCGCCATTGGTCCTGCAGATCATCGCCATCGTTGTCGGCGAGAATGTGCGCCACGCTTATTTGCGGCGTGCATCCGACAAAAGCGCGGATTATTGGGCGCGGCGTTACGTTGCCGCTTCCGCTGTTTCGGGCGCGAGTTGGGGTCTGAGCGCGATCATCTGGTTCGTGCCGAACTCCTTTCCGGCGGAGGCCTATCTTTCGCTCGCTTTCCTCGGCATGACGTCTGCGGAATTGATCGGGCGTTGCGCCTATCGTCCTGCGTTTGCCACGCATGTTTTCTTCTCGCTGACGCCGCTCATCATTCTGCTCCTGCTTCAGGATAATCTTCTCGCGACGATGAGCGCGGTCGTCATCATCTTCTTCGCAGCCCTTCTGTTCGGCTATTGCGGTCTTGTCGGAAGCTTCCTCGACCGCAGCGCGCGTTTGAAGGAGCACAAGACAGCACTTATCGACCGCCTGTCGCTGCAAAAGGAGGCTGCCGAAAAAGCGCGCGATGCAGCCGAACTTGGCGCACGTGCAAAATCGGCGTTCGTCGCCAATATCAGCCATGAGATCCGCACACCGCTCAACGCGCTGCTCGGCATGGCGCAACTTCTGGATCGCGCAGGCCTCGAAAAACAGCATCGCGATTACGTGAAAGTGATGCTGGAAGCGGGCCGCGGCCTCAGGCTTCTGCTCGATGACGTCATCGCGCTTTCGAGCGAGGAGGCGAACACCGACAAACATGGCGATTGCGATCCTTCGCAAACCGCGCGTGCCGTCGTGCAATTGCTGCAGCCGCGCGCCTGGGAAAAGCAATTGCGGTTGACGCTTTCCGTCGCGTCCGGCCTGCCGCGTGCTGGCGGCGATCCGCGCCGCATCCGGCAAGTGCTTTTGAAGCTTGCAGAGAACGCGCTCAAATTCACCGATCGGGGCGGCGTCGAAATCCTTGTCGAGGCGACCGAAAACGCGAACGGCACGCAAGGCGTGAAATTCTCCGTCACGGATACGGGCCTAGGCATTCCGTCCGAAGTGGCGGCGCATCTGTTCCAACCTTTCACGCCGGGCGACGCGTCTTATGCGCGACATCATGCAGGCGCAGGCCTCGGCCTTGCGGTTGCCAAGCGCATCATCGATTCGCTTGACGGCGAGATCGGATTCGAAAGCGAGCCGGGACAAGGCTCGACGTTCTGGTTCGCGCTGCCGGTCGTGAGCACGAGCGCCGCAGATCGCGACCATCAGGCGCAAGGCGCACAGGATGCCGAGCCGCCATCCGATCTCACGCTGCTCGCCTACATCACCGATTACGGCGCGCATCGCCAGTTCGTGCGGTATCTCGAACCGTTCGGCAATCGCATCATCTTCGCACAAACACTGGCCGATGCGGCGGCACGCGCGGCGCGCGAGGATTTCGACGCCATCGTTGCGCGTGCGAGCGACATCGAGACGCTCGCCTCTTCGCCCGGCGCGGGCGCGCCGATGCTTGCGATCCTGTTCCCCGGCGACAAGCCCCCCGAAAGCGGCGACGAGGTGCTCTACTGGCCAGCGCCTTCGAACGAAGTCTATGCCGTGTTGCGCAAGGTAACGGCGCGCAAGGAAGAAATCGTGCCGCCACCGCCGAAGGAAGTCGCGGCCATCGACGCGCCCGCATTTGCGGCGCTCGAAAAGTCGCTCGGTTTCGCGACACTCGTCGAAATTCTTCAGTCCTATATCAAGACGACTGAAACGCTGTGCAACTCGCTTTCGAAGGCAAGCGCCGAGGAAGATTGGGCAGAAGCTGCCCGCCTCGCGCAGGACATCGCGGGTGCTGCGGGCGGCCTCGGCCTCGGTGCGATGACGACGGCGGCGCGCGGCTTTGCGCAACAGGCGCGTGTCGGAGAGGATTCGCACGCGCTGCGCAATGCGGCCCAGATGGTCGTCGGCGAGCATGTCCGCGTGCGCAATGCCCTGACCAATCTTTATCCGGATTTGGCTGCCTAGCCTTTTCATTCTGTTCGGACTACGCAAGATCGGACGATGTCCGATGTTTTCCACCTCCCCGCCCTTGTTCCAGCCGCAGGCGGCGCTGTCATCGCGCGTAATGGCGAAACGCAACGTGTCACACCCGATGAAGCCAAATCGCTGTTCCGCTCCGGCGATGTGATCGTCGCCAACACCGCGTTCGTTTCGGGACGACTCAAAACCGCACCATCCAAACCAATTTTCGACGTTTTGGAATTGTTTGCATTTGTACATCCCGCGCGCGCACACCTGCCGAGTGCATCGGGAATAACACGCGCGTTGGGCTTGGCCGGTTCCGGAACCGCGGAAGCGCAAGCCGTGACCCTCGTTCGCGCCGTCGAACAGCTTCTCGCGAATTTGCGCGAGCGGAAGGGCGAGCACGAACGCTTGCGTCCACTGGTTGCCTCGCTTGCGCGGGCCGGATGGCGATGGGGGCCGCAAATACTGGCCGCTATCGGAGAAGCGGCTGACAGCAAAAACCCTATCGCGGGTTACGATACGTGGCGTGCGCTGCCGCAATGGGAGGATGACGCGCCGCCGCCAAAGCCAAGCTCGCTGCCCGTCGAAATCGATGAGACGCGTGTGCGCCTTCATCGTCTTGTGGGCGTGACGCACGAAGCGCGCCCCGAACAAATCGAGTATGCGGAAGCGGCGACCTATGCCTTCGGCCCGCGCGAGAAAAGCGGCGAGCCGCGCATCGCGCTCATCGAAGCGGGCACAGGCATCGGCAAGACGCTCGGCTATCTCGCGCCCGCAAGCCTGTGGGCGGAGAAGAACGGGCCAGGCTTGTGGCTTTCCACATATACGCGCAACCTCCAGCGTCAGATCGTGCAGGAGATCGCGCGTCTCTATCCCGATCCCGCCGAACGCGAAGACAAGGCCGTCGTACGCAAGGGCCGCGAGAATTATCTGTGCCTGCTCAATTTCGAAGATGCGGTGAAACGCATAGCCCTTGCGCCGGGCCAACGCGCCGTGGCGCTCGGCCTTATCGCGCGATGGATAAGCGCCACGGCCGACGGCGATCTTTCGGGCGCGAATTTCCCGGCCTGGCTCGCCGCGAGTTTTCCCTTGAGCGAAATCACCGACCGGCGCGGTGAATGCATCTACGCCGCGTGTCCGCATTACCGTGCCTGTTTCATCGAACGCGCGATCCGGCGCGCGCGTCACGCATCCATCGTCGTCGCCAATCATGCACTTGTCATTTCGCAGGCCGCAGGTGACTGGCTTGCGATGGATGAAACAACCGACACACCGCCCGAACGGCGCGTGCGCTATGTGTTCGACGAAGGCCATCATCTGTTCGATGCGGCGGATTCCGGTTTCGCCGCCCAACTCTCCGGCGTCGAAATGGCGGATTTGCGCCGCTGGATACGTGGGCCCGAAGGCCGCGCGCGCACGCGCATGCGCGGTCTCGACGAGCGGCTCAAGGATCTCGTCACCGACGACAATGAAGCGAAATCCGCGCTCGACGAAGCGATCATGGCATCGGCCACGCTCGCAGGCGAAGGCTGGCACGGCCGTATCGCGAATGGGAGCCCTCGCGGTCCCGGTGAAGCGTTCCTCGCTGCGGCCTACCAACACGTTCGCGCGCGCAGCGAAGACAAGGATGCATTCTATTCGCTCGAAGCCGAAACGATTCCAATGGGCGACGATGTTCTTGAAGCCGCGCGCGATCTCGGCCGTGCGCTGAAGCGGCTCGCAGCACCGCTCATGCGTTTGTCTCATGCGCTAAGGAAACAACTCGACGCCAAATCCGGCGATCTCGAAACCTATTCGAGAGCCCGCATAGATGCCGCGGCCCGAGGCGTTGCCCGTCGCGCAAAGATCATCCTTCCCGCCTGGATCGCGATGCTCGACGCGCTCGAAATGGGCGCGGACGAAGAATTCGTCGATTGGTTCGAGATTGCGCGCGAGGACGGCCGCGATGTCGATATCGGGCTTAACCGTCACTGGGTCGATCCTACGATTCCGTTAGCTGCCGAAGTGCTTGCGCCCGCCCATGGCGCGCTTATCACATCGGCGACACTGCGCGATGCGAACGAGGCCGATGATTGGGCGAACGCGGAATTCCGCACGGGCGCGCATCATCTGCCCGCGCCGCCCAAGCGCGCGCGTTTCGGCTCGCCGTTCAATTATGCCGAACAGGCGCGCATCTTCATCGTGCGCGATGTGAACCGGCGCGATATCGATGCGCTGGCCGCCGCCTATCGCGAATTGTTTCTTGCGTCGCATGGCGGCGCGCTCGGCCTGTTCACCGCCGTACGAACGTTGCGCGCGATCGAACAACGCATCGCAACGCCACTGGCCGACGCGAACATCATGCTTTACGCACAGCATGTGGACAGGCTCGACACAGGCGCGCTTGTCGATCTGTTCCGCGCCGAAGAAAACGCGTGTCTTCTCGGCACCGACGCGCTGCGCGACGGCGTAGATGTGCCGGGACGTTCGCTTCGTCTTGTCGTGTTCGACAAGGTTCCGTGGCCGAAACCCACGATTCTTCACAAAGCCCGCCGCGTGCGTTTCGGACGGACCTATGATGAGATGCTCACACGCCTGCGCCTGAAACAGGCGTTCGGCCGCCTCATTCGCACGAACAAAGACAAAGGTTGTTTTGTCATATTGGAACCAGCGACGCCTTCGCGACTTCTCTCCGCATTCCCCGAAGATGCGCCGGTTGTGCGATGCGGGTTGGCGGATACGGTTAATGCAGTGCGCGCTTTCCTGTCCGAACCCGTTTGAACTAGGCTCCCCGCTCGGGAACGACACGCGAAAAACGGATGGAGGGTTTTATGGCCACCTACACAGTGATCGACAGTTCCAATTCCATTATCGATAACGCAACCGATTTCGGCGCAATCGTGTTGGGCGATGGCGACAATGCCCTTATCACGAGTACGGGATATGTCGTCTCCACCGCGCCCAGTTCCACCGCCATCTATCTCGACGGCTACACCGACGGTTCCAACCTGACGATCGACGGGATGGTTTCCGGCGTCGAGGAAGGCATCTATGCGCTGGGCCAGAACAACAACATCACCGTCAATGGCCAGGTCTATGGCGGCATCAGTTCGGAGGGCAGCGGCACCATCATTACCGTCAGTTCGCACGGCTTCGTCTCCGGCGATATGAGCATGTCCGGCGACTACAGCCAGTTCATCAATGACGGAACGGTCGAAGCTTTGGTCGACGGCATGCAGATCGACAACAACTCGACCTTCATCAACAATGGCCTGTTCTCCTCCAGAGGATTTGGATTTTTCTTCGATGGCGATGGTTCGGTGAGCATCGTCAATACGGGCACGATCCAGGGCGATTTCGAAACCTATTACAACACGACGAACAAGGCGTCGGTCACCATCGACAATTCCGGTCTGTGGACCGACGGCGATCTGGACCTCACGCCCGGCAACGACACCGTGACGAATACCGGCATCATTACCGGCAATGTCGATCTCGGCGACGGCAACAATACGCTCGACTCGCGAAACGGCACGATCGATGGATCGATCAGCGCGGGTTCCGGCAATGACACCATATTGTGCGGCGCGGGCAACGATACGATCTCCGCCGGCGCGGGCGCCGACACGATCGACGGCGGGGGCGGCAACAACACCATGGTGTATCAGG
>DATHQA010000226.1:0-4894 GCA_035483375.1 Rhizomicrobium sp.
GATGTCGGCGGATCGGAAATGTCGCGTCTCGACGCCGCGATTATCATGGAAGAACTCTCCGCGGGCTGCACGTCGACGGCGGCTTTCATCTCCATCCACAACATGGCGTCGTGGATGATCGACCGTTTCGGTAACGATACGCAGCGCAAGAAATATCTGCCGAAGCTCACAACGATGGAACATATCGCGAGCTATTGCCTCACCGAGCCAGGCGCGGGATCGGATGCGGGCAATCTCAAAACGCGCGCGCTGCGCGACGGCGATCATTATGTGCTCAACGGATCGAAAGCGTTCATATCGGGCGCGGGCGTGTCAGATGTGTATGTCTGCATGGTGCGCACGGGCGAGGACGGGCCGAAAGGCGTTTCATGCATCGTTGTCGAGAAAGGCACGCCCGGACTTTCGTTCGGCAAGCATGAGCGCAAGATGGGTTGGAACAGCCAGCCGACGGCGCAAGTGATTTTCGAGGATTGCCGCGTGCCGGCGGCCAATCGCATCGGCGCGGAAGGCGAGGGCTTCCGCATCGCGATGATGGGGCTCGATGGCGGGCGAATCAATATCGGCGCGTGTTCGGTGGGCACGGCGCGCGCGGCGCTCGAAGAAGCGATGGCCTATGCGAACGATCGCAAGCAGTTCGGCAAACCGATCGCGGAATTCCAGGCCTCGCAATTCAAATTCGCCGATATGGCGACGGAACTGGAAGCGTCGCGCTTGATGATCCGCAACGCGGCGGCGGCGCTCGATGCGAAACATCCGCGCGCCACGATGCTGTGCGCGATGGCCAAGCGCTACGCGAGCGATGCCGCGTTCAAAATCGCCAATGACGCACTGCAATTGCATGGCGGTTACGGTTATCTCAAGGATTTTCCGGCGGAACGGCATGTGCGCGATTTGCGCGTGCATCAGATCCTCGAAGGCACGAACGAGATCATGCGCGTCATCGTCGCGCGCGAGATGTTTAGGCAATGATGGTTTCAACAACTTTCCTCCCCCGTTGTTACGGGGGAGGGGGACCGCGAAGCGGTGGAGGGGGCCCCCTCCGTCACGCCTTCGCTTGCGCTACGGCGCGCCACCTCCCCCAGCCTACGCCAAGGCTTCGGCTTGGCAGGAGTTTCCCTTGGGCGTGCCGTAGCTTTAGCGAAGGCAGTCGTAACAACGGGGGAGGAAAAAAATTGTGCGAGTTGTTTCGACATGTCTGATTCCGAAATCATTTTTGAAAAACGCGGCGTCGCGGGCCTCATCACGCTCAATCGGCCCAAGGCGTTGAATGCGCTGACGCAGGACATGGTTGTTGCGGGGAAAGAGCAGCTCGATGCCTGGGCGCGCGACGATGCGATCCAATGCGTCATTATTCGCGGCGAGGGCGAACGCGCGTTTTGCGCGGGCGGGGATATCCGCGCGTTATATGAATCCGGTAAAGCGGGCTCGCCTTATGCGCTGGATTTTTATCGCGACGAATATCGGCTCGACGCGGCGATCAAGCATTTCCCGAAGCCGTATATCGCGCTCATGCACGGCATCGTCATGGGCGGCGGCGTCGGCGTGTCCGTGCACGGCAGCCATCGCGTCGCGAGTGAGACAACGGTGTTTGCGATGCCGGAAACGGGTATCGGATTGTTTCCCGACGTCGGTGGGAGCTATTTTCTGCCGCGCTGTCCGGGCGCGCTCGGCATGTATCTCGCGCTCACGGGCGCGCGGCTCAAAACGGCGGATACGCTTTATGCGGGCATCGTCACGCATTTCGTGCCGGGCGCGGAATGGGATGCGCTCATCGCGCGGCTCGCGGATGGCGAGGCACCCGATGCGGTGCTCGATGCGATGAAACAGGATGCGCCGAACACCTATCTTGCGGACCATCGCGCCGCGATTGATCGTGTTTTCGCGAAGGATTCCGTCGAGGGAATTCTTGCCGCGCTCGATGCCGAGCATACGGATTGGTCGCGCGATACGGCCAAGACCATCCGCACGAAATCGCCGACCGCGACGAAGCTCGCCTTCCGTCAGGTGCGCGAAGGTGCTGCGCTCAGCTTCGACGATTGCATGAAGATGGAATTTCGCATGGTTAATCGCGTCGTCGCGGGCCATGATTTCTATGAAGGCGTGCGCGCCACAATCATCGACAAGGACGGCGCGCCGAACTGGAAACCCGCAAAGCTCGAAGAGGTGAACGATGCGGAGATCGATGCCTGTTTTGCGCCGTTGGGGAAGGACGAGTTGGTGTTGTGACTTCACCATCGCTGTCTTGGCCCGCCGGAGTGCGGGCCATCCAGTTGAAGTTTGTGCGTTTGTGGAAAAACAGAGCGGAGAAATTTCTTCTGAACTGTACCAACGTCACCTGGGTGGCCCGCACTAGGCGGGCCATGACAATTGTGGGGACGTTTTGATCTTGGAGGCAACATGAGCATCGCATTCATCGGCGTCGGTCACATGGGTGCGCCCATGGCGTGCAATCTTGTGAAGGCGGGTTTAAGCCTTCGCATCTATGACGTAAGCGCCGATGCAGCGAAGGCCATCGCGGGCGCGAATGCGGCGGCGAGCATTGCTGAAACCGTGAAGGATGCGGACACCATCATATCCATGCTGCCTGCGGGGCATCATGTGCGTAGCGTCTATCTCGAAGAGAACGGTGTGCTGGCGTTAGCCAAGAAAGGCGCGCTGCTCATCGATTGCTCGACCATTGATATGGAATCCGCACGCGCGGTACATGCCGCAGCGGAAAAAGCGGGCTTCGATTTCCTCGATGCGCCGGTTTCGGGCGGCGTCGGCGGCGCGGAAGCGGCCACACTTGCCTTCATGTGCGGCGGCAGCGAAACCGCGTTCTCCCGCGCGCAGCCTATCCTCGAGAAAATGGGCAAGCGCATCGTGCTCGCGGGTGGCGCGGGCGCGGGGCAGGCGGCCAAGATCTGCAACAACATGGCGCTCGCCATTTCGATGATCGGCACCTGCGAGGCCTTTGTACTCGGCGAGAAGCTCGGGCTTCAGCCGCAGAAACTGTTCGAGATCATGTCGGCGGCCTCCGCCCAATGCTGGTCGCTGACAAGCTATTGCCCGGTGCCGGGCCCGGTGCCGGCCGCACCCTCCAATCGCGACTATGCGGGCGGTTTCGCAACCGCGCTCATGTTGAAGGATCTGAAGCTTGCGCAGGGTGCTGCCCAGAACGCAGGTGCAGCAACACCGCTGGGCGCGGAAGCGGCGCGACTTTACGCGCTATTCGCCGCCGCCGGTCACGCAAATCTCGATTTCTCCGGCATTATCAGGCTTTTACGCGGAGAATTATAAGATTTTCTTTTACTGTGTCTTAAAGGGTAACGCCGTAGGCTGTCGCCACAACAAGGTGGGCTTCGCTAACAAGCGAAGGGAAGATGATGACAGCACTGGCCAAACCGCAAATGGCGGCCGCGCCTCTTTCAGGCGCGCAATCCGTGGGTAAGCTCTATCTGGAGGCGCTCAATCTTATCGAGCGTCTGCACCGGCAATTGCTTGACGTGATCAAGGACGAGCTGGATCGCCGTGACGAGCGCGAGATCAACTCGGTTCAGGCCTTGCTGCTGTTCAATGTGGGCGATCAGGAATTGACGGCGGGCGAGCTTCGCACGCGCGGCCATTATCTGGGCTCCAACGTCTCCTATAACCTCAAGAAGCTTGTCGAAGCGGGCTATATTCATCACGAGCGTTCCGAGGCCGACCGGCGTTCGGTGCTCGTGCGCCTTACGAAGAAGGGCGAGGACGTCCGCAACATGCTGACGGAGCTTTTCCAGCGCCATCTGGGCTCGCTGGAAGCCGTGGGCAATGTCGTGGGTGGCGATCTCGAAGCCACCAATACGAGCCTGCGCCGCCTCGAGCGCTTCTGGATCGACCAGGTCCGCTTCCGGCTTTAATTCGCTTCCCGGCGCGACAATTCGCTTGGGGGTACCCCCTGTCTCCGGGTTATTCTCTCCCTATCTGAGCTTTCGGGCGCAGACGAGCAGGGTAGAAGCGTAGCGATGTCCTTTCCCTATGAGTCCAGGTTCCGGTCCGCCCTGGCGGGTTTGCGGCGCGAGGGCCGCTATCGCGTCTTTGCCGATATCGTGCGCCAGCGCGGAATCTATCCGCATGCGGATTTTCATACGGAAGGTTCAAAACGTCCTGTAACCGTCTGGTGCAGCAATGATTATCTGTGCATGGGACAGCATCCCAAGGTGCTGGCGGCGATGCATGAGGCGATCGAGAGCACCGGCGCGGGTTCGGGCGGCACGCGCAATATCTCCGGCACGACGCATTACCATGTGGAGCTTGAGCGCGAGCTTGCCGATCTGCATGGCAAGGAAGCGGCGCTCGTGTTCACGTCCGGCTTCGTGTCGAACGACGCCACGCTTGCCACGCTCGCGAAATTGCTGCCGGGCGTCATCGTGTTCTCCGATGTGCTGAACCATGCCTCGATGATCGAAGGCATGCGCCATGGCGGCATGGAAAAGCGCATCTATCGCCACAACGACATGGCGCATCTCGAGGAATTGCTGCGCGAGGCCGATCCGGCGGCGCCGAAAATCATCGCGTTCGAATCCGTCTATTCGATGGAAGGCGATTTCGGACAGATCGCGAAGATTTGCGACCTCGCGGACAAATACGACGCAATCACCTATCTTGATGAAGTGCATGGCGTGGGGCTTTACGGGCCGCGCGGTGCAGGCGTTGCCGCGCGTGACGGCATGATGCATCGTGTCGATATCGTCGAAGGCACGCTTGCCAAAGCCTTCGGCGTGATGGGCGGTTACATCACAGGTTCGTCCGATCTCATCGATTGCATCCGCTCGTTCGCGCCGGGATTCATTTTCACGACATCGCTTGCGCCTGCACTTGTCGCCGGTGCAATCGCGAGCATCAAACATCTGAAAACCAGCAATGTGGAACGCGA
>DATHQA010000227.1:0-3479 GCA_035483375.1 Rhizomicrobium sp.
AAACCGATCCTGTGACGCAAACGCCCGCACCTTATGTTCATGTGCGCAAAGGCTTGGAAGCGCGCATCGCTCGCGCGGTGTTTTATCAGATGGCCGATCTCGCTTTGCCGGGCGAAGGCGGCCAATTGGGCGTGTGGAGCAGCGGCGTGTTCTTTCCCATCGGGCGGCCGGAGTGAATACAGCACTCGCTATCGACATCGGCGATTTGCGCGCGCGGTTGTTGGCCGAGCCGCCCGCTACGCCGCTTGTGCCCACGCGCGGCGATTACGATCTCAATCCGGGCATGAAACCCGTGCGTGCGAACCTTTCGCCCGCAGCCGTGCTTCTGCCGCTCATCGAACGCAAAGAGTTGAGCGTGCTGTTCACGCGCCGCACTGCGCATCTCAAACGCCACGCAGGCCAAGTGAGTTTTCCCGGCGGCCGCGTGCATGAGAACGATGTCTCGCTTGTCGAAACCGCCTTGCGCGAGACGCAGGAGGAAACGGGCATCGCACCTGCCTTCATCACGATTGCCGGATTCCTCGATGCTTACGAAACGGGTACGGGTTATGCGATTCTCCCCGTTGTCGGCGTGGTGAGCGAGGGGTTCGCGCTCGCGCCCTGCGCCAATGAAGTCGCGGAGATTTTCGAAGTGCCGCTTTCGTTTCTGCTCGATGCGAAAAACCGCAAGCGCGATTCCGCAGTGTGGCAGGGCCGCACGCGACATTTCTACACGTTCGAATATGAAGGCCATCATATCTGGGGTGCGACCGCTGCGATGATCGTCAATCTCGCGGAGCGGCTTTCATGATCCGCGTGCTCGCCATTCGCGCTCTGCTGTTTGCGCTGCCGTTTGCGTTTTACGGGCTTTATCTGATCCTGCTGCGCTACCGAAAAGTCGAGCGGCCCGAAACGCCATGGCCACAATTGTTCGTGGCGGGGCTTGCGTTGGTGGCGGTGAGTTTTGTTTATGTCGGGTTGACCGAAGGCGAAACGACGAGCGGCCATTACGTCGCGCCGAAAGTGGTGGACGGGAAGATCGTGCCCGGCCATGTCGAAAGCGGAAATCCATGACGCGGCTTGAACATCAAAGCTGGATGAATGCGCCGGAAACGCGCGCCGTGATGGAGGCGCTCGGCGAGGCGCGTTTCGTCGGCGGCGCGGTGCGCAATGCCCTGCTCGGCAGAGAGGTTGACGACGTTGATATCGCAACGCCGCTCACGCCCGATGAGGTGACGGCGCGTTTGCAGAAAGCGGGATTGGGCGCGGTGCCCACCGGCATCGAACACGGCACGGTGACGGCGATTGCGAATAGCAAACCGTTCGAAGTGACGACACTGCGCCGCGATGTGGCGACGGATGGCAGGCACGCAACCGTCGCGTTCACGCGGGATTGGCGCGAGGATGCGTCGCGCCGCGATTTCACGATGAATGCGCTATATACAAGCGCCGACGGCGAAGTGTTCGACTATTTCGGCGGCATTGAGGATTTGCATGCGGGCCGCGTGCGTTTCGTGGGCGATCCCTCCACGCGAATCCGCGAGGATTATCTACGCATCCTGCGCCTGTTCCGCTTCCATGCATGGTACGGCAAGGGCGAGATCGACAGTGATGGTTTGCGCGCGGCGGCTAACGAGAAAGTGGGTCTTGCGCAATTGTCTGGCGAACGCCTTCAGAAGGAAACATTGAAACTTCTCGCCGCCGACGATCCCATGTCTGTATTGCGCGCGATGGCAGCGAGCACAATCCTTTCAGAGATTTTGCCCGGCGCGTTGAATGTCGCCCGCCTCGAACATCTCGTCGCGAACGACACGAACAATTTCTTCGCGCCCGACGCGTTGCTGCGTTTGGCCGCCTTGATGAGCGATGCGGAAACCGCGCGCGCCATTGGCGATCGTTTCAAGTTTTCAAACGCGGATCGCACGCGGCTCGAAGACCTTGCGGGCGCAAGGGAGAAGATCGTCTCCTATCTTTCGATCCGCGAAGTGCGCAAGCTGCTTTATCGCCTCGGCGCGAAACGTTTCCGCGACCGCGTATCCTTGCGCTGGGCGGAAGACGCCAAAGCGTCGAATGCGATTCAATGGCGTGCGCTGCTTGCGCTGGCCGATACATGGGAAGCACCGCGTTTTCCGCTTACGGGCCGCGATGTAATGGCCGCAGGCGTGCCGGAAGGTCCGCTTGTGGGCCGCATTCTTTCGGAAGTGGAAGACTGGTGGATCGATTCCGATTTCATCGAGGACGAGTTCTCGCTTGCCGAACGCTTAAAAGCCGTGGTGCAGGCGACTGCTTATTAGTTCGGCGGCGTGCATCATCGCCCAGCCGCGCGCGATCATCATGATCGCGACATAGATGACGATGAACAATCCCGCATAGGCGATCCAGCGATATTTGTTGAGCAGATGCGCGATCATATGCGCCGCCACGCCCATGAGCGTGACCGAAAGCGCAAGGCCCACGCACAGCACCCAGAAGTGATGCATCGCCGCACCCGCCACCGCGAGCACATTGTCGAGCGACATGGAAAGGTCTGCGGCCGCGATTTGAATGATCGCATAGCGCATCTTGGCGCTGTTGCTGATGGGGGGTGCGCCGTTCGCGCACAACGCGCCCTCGGGCCCTTTCATCTCGCGCCACAGCCGCCATGCCACCCACAAAAGCAGAATGCCGCCCGCGAGCATGAGGCCGATCACATCGAGCAATTTCATCGTCACGCTTGCGAGCAGCACGCGCAGGATGACGGCAGCGATGAGCCCGCCCGCGATGACGTTGCGGCGTTTCTCCTTCGGCACGCGCGCGGCGACGAGGCCGATGACGATGGCGTTGTCGCCCGCAAGCACGATGTCGATCAGGATGACCTGAAGCAGGGCGACAAAAGCAGGCGTGTTCACGGCCAGCGCGCTTCCGGCGGCAGGGACATCAAGATCGCTTCCACATTGCCTCCCGTCTGAAGGCCGAATTGCGTACCGCGGTCGTAGAGCAGGTTGAACTCCACATAACGCCCGCGCCGCACGAGCTGGTGCTCACGGTCCGAGGCGCTCCACGGCGTGCCCATCCGCCTTCTGACGATGTGGGGGTAGACCTCAAGGAATGCGAGGCCGACATCGCGCGTAAAGTTAAAATCTGCTTGCCAATCGCCCGTGTCGAGGCGGTCGTAGAAGATGCCGCCCGCTCCGCGCGGCTCGCCGCGATGCGGCAGATGGAAATATTCATCGCACCATCGCTTGAAGCGCGCATAGTAAGTTGCGTCATGCGCATCGCAGGCGTGTTTGAGCGCGGCGTGGAAATTGCGCGCATCGTCTTCGTTCGGAAACATGGGCGTCAAATCGCTGCCGCCGCCAAACCAGCCCTGCGTCGTCACAAGATGGCGCGTGTTCATATGGACGGCCGGCACGTGCGGGTTCTGCATATGGGCAACGAGCGAGATGCCGCTCGCCCAGAAGCGCGGATCCTGCGACGCGCCCGGGATCTCGTTGCGGAATTCGGGCGAAAATTCGCCCGAA
>DATHQA010000228.1:0-7780 GCA_035483375.1 Rhizomicrobium sp.
CTAACGGCCTCTCATACACAAAGCACGTTCTATGAAGATCCCATACATGTTCGCCCGCCGACAGGCATGATGCTGTTGCGGCGCATGCTGACGTCTGCCAAAGCCGATGCACATTTCGGAATAGAACTCACGCGCGATCCGCACGCGGATGCAGATATCGACGCTATCCGCGCTCAAGCCGCTGCCTGGGCCAAGAGCTAAGCCTTCTTCGAGTCGATATAATTGTCCACGACATCGTCGAGAACGCTCAACGGCGCAGCGCCGCACAGCAGCACGGCATCGTGGAAATCGCGGATGTTGAAGCGCGGGCCAAGCGCCGTCTGTGCATTCTGACGCAGCTTCAGGAATTCGAGTTTGCCCAGCATGTAGGAACACGCCTGCCCCGGCCAGACGCTATAGCGTTCAACCTCCGTCACCGCGACGGCGTCCGGATCGCCCAGCGTGTCCGTGTAATATTTGAGCGCCTGTTCGCGGCTCCAGCGCATCGCATGCATGCCCGTATCGATAACGAGCCGCACGCCGCGGAACATTGCGTCATGCATATAGCCGATGCGACCGAACGGGTCGCCTTCATACATACCCATTTCGTCGGCGAGTTGCTCGGCATAAAGCGCCCAGCCTTCGAGATAAGCAGAGAAGAACGAGACTTTGCGCAGCAGCGGCAAATTCGCTTCGTTCTGGATGCTGCCCTGCAGATGATGACCCGGAATGCTTTCGTGGAATGTGAGGGTCGGCAGCAACCAGCTCGGCACCTCCGCCGTGTTGCGCAGATTGATGTAATAGATGCCGGGCCGCGAACCATCGAGCGGCGGTGTTTCGTAATAGCCGCCGGGCTGCCCCGCCTCGATATAGGCAGGTACGCGCTTGATGACGACATCGGCCTTGGGCAGCACGCCGAAATATTGCGGCAGCTTTGCGCGCACATTGCGGACCTTCACATTGAGGTCCGCGATGAGCTTTTCCTTGCCGTCATCCGTATTGGGATAGATGAATTTCGGATCGGTGAACATCGCATGCAGGCGCTCGCCGACCGTGCCCTGCGTCATGCCCTGCGCCTTCATGATCTCGTCGATGCGCGCGGTATATTCCTCCACGATCTGGAGCCCGGCTTTGTGGATTTCCGTCGGGCCCATCAAAGATGTCGTCCAATAGGTCAGCGAATCCGCGTAATAGGAATCGCCATCCGGCAATTTCCAGACGCCGGCATCATGCGAGGCATTCGGCTGAAGCTGCTTCAAGAATGCGATTTGCCGGTCGAGCGCAGGATAGATTTTCTCGGCGACGATCTTAGCGGCATCCGCATTGTAATCGCCGGGAATATTCTTCTCCTTGGCGCGGCGGCCGACGGATGTTGCGAGCACGGATTTGTCCGGCGCCATGCCGCGCAGATCGTTCAATTGTGCGAGCGCGCCCGCAAGCGCAAAATCGGGCGGGATAACGCCAAGGCCCGAATCGTGCCGCGCGACGTCGGTGTCCTGATCGAGCGCGACGGCAAACGCCTCAAGCCGGGACAGATAGGCATCGGCGTCGTCCTTTGTCGCGATGCTATGCTTGCTGTCCAGAAAATCGGGCACGCTCGCATAGCAGCCCGTCAATTGCGAAAGCACATAAGGCTGGCCGGCCGCCGCGTAAATGACGCCGTCGCCCGAACCGATATGGCCATTGCCATATTCATGCAGCCGGTTTGCGATGTCCGCGGTTTGCAGATTGTAAATGATCACATTGTAATTGATCGCATCCATGCCCGTCAGCGAACCCGGATCTATAAGCTGTATGCGGATCAATTGTTCGCGAACGAGCGCCTTGTGCGCAGCAATCGTATCGAGCGAACGATCATCGAGCTTTGCCTTCCCCGCTGCCCGTGCGCCGGTGTCGAGACCGAGCGTCGTCGCCGTCTCAGGCGAAGCGTCGAGATATTGGTCCATGAATTCGGCGATGAGCTTATTGAACTTGTCCGAAGCCTCATTCGGCGGCGCGTCGGCGGCACGCGCGAGCGGCGCGTTCAGGGCCATCAATGCCGCGGCGGCTGTTCCGGATTTGAGCACGTCTCTTCTGTCGAGCATCTCGGCCCCCTTGCGAACGCCCGAGGCTAAATCCGATGGGCGGGAGCAGCAAGCAGGATCGCTAGTCCAGCGTGCGGCGGAAGCGGGAAAGCGCCAGGGTGCCGGTGGCCAGCATGAACAGGATGAGCGGCCAGATATCGGGCCAGATTTCGGAAGGCCCGTTCGCTTTCAACAGGATGCCGCGGATGATGCGCAGGAAATGCGTGAGCGGCAGGCACTCGCCGAGGGCCCTGGCCCAGCTCGGCATGCCGTCGAACGGGAACATGAAGCCGGACAGCAGAATGGACGGCAGGAAGAAGAAAATCGTCATCTGCATCGCCTGAAGCTGATTCTGCGCAATGGTGGAGAAGCTGTAACCGATGGAAAGGTTGACAATGATAAACAACACAAGCGCCCCAGAGAGGAGCGCAAGCGATCCCAGCATCGGCACATGGAACAGACCCCAGGCCATGAGGAAGATCATCGCCACCTGAAGATAGCCGACAACGATATAGGTGGAGATCTTGCCGAGCATGATCTCGAGCGGCGTCGCGGGCATTGCGAGGAGATTCTCATAGGTGCCGCGCTCGCGTTCGCGCGTCACGGCCATTGCGGTGATGAGCACCATCGTCATCGTGACGATCATGCCCGCGATGCCGGGCACGATATTGTATTGGGAAATCGCTTCCGGATTGTAGAGGCTGTGAACGACGACCTCGAAGCCGGATTGCGCAGGCGGAGCACGCGCAGCAAGCGGACCTTTGAGATCGTCCCGCAATGCGGTTTGCGCCAGTTGGTTGAGCGCGGCAATCGCATAGGAACCGGCGGACGGATCGGTCGCATCGGCTTCGACGAGGATTTGCGGGTCTTCGCCGCGCACGAGTTTGCGCGTGAAATCGACGGGGATTTCGACGACGAAAGCGACCTTGTTTTCGTTCAGCAAGCGGCGCGCTTCGGCGGCCGTGCCGGCCGTTTTCACGATGTTGAAATAATCGGTGTTCTTCAGCGCCACCACGATGGAGCGCGCGAGCACGCCGGGATCTTCCACCGAGATCGCCGTGGGCAGATGCTTCGGATTGAGATTGATCGCATAGCCGAACAGGATCAGTTGCAGCACGGGAATGCCGATGATCATGCCGAAGGTCAGCCGATCCCGCCGCATCTGAATGAATTCCTTGTTCAGAATCGCGTAGAACCGCGCAAGCGAGAAATGCCGCAGCATCGAGATGATGTTCATTTCGCCTGCTCCTGCAGATGGATGAACACATCTTCGAGTGTCGGCGGCGCTTCGCGGATGGAAAGTCTCGGCTGGCCGCGATAAGACGCAAGGGCCGTTTCGAGTGCGGTGCGATCATGCCCGCTCACATGCAAGGCCGCGCCGAAGAACGACGCATATTCCACGCCGGGCGTTTTATGCATCGCGGTGGCGAGCTTGCGCGCGTCTTCGCCCTCCGCGACGAATGTGATCAATCCCGACCCCGCAATCACGTCGGCGACGGTGCCGCGCGCGACGATCCTGCCGTTCAGGATATAGACGATGCGGTCGCAGCGTTCCGCCTCGTCCATATAATGCGTGCTTACGAGAACGGTGATGCCTTCGCTGCTCAGCGCATGAATCTCGTCCCAGAAATCGCGGCGCGCCTTCGGGTCCACGCCTGCCGTCGGCTCATCGAGCAACAACAATTTCGGTTCGTGCAGCATGCAGGCGGCAAGCGCGAGACGCTGCTTCCAGCCGCCCGACAACGAACCCGCCATTTGCATTTGCCGCTGCTCAAGGCCGAGGCGCGAAAGCGTGGCATCGACTTTGCGCTTGCGATCGGAAATCTCATAGACGCGCGCAACGAAATCCAGATTTTCGCGGATCGAAAGATCCTCCCAGAAACTGAATTTCTGGGTCATATAGCCAACCTGCCGCTTGATCGTTTCCGATTGCGTACGGAAATCATAGCCGAGGCACGTGCCCTCGCCCCCATCGGCGCGCAACAAACCGCACAACATGCGGATCGTCGTCGTCTTGCCGGAGCCGTTGGGGCCGAGAAATCCCCAGACCTCGCCTTCGGGCACGGAGATCGCGACATCCTCGACCGCGGTTTTCGGACCGAACCGTTTGGTCAAGCCGCGAACGTCGATGGCATAATCCATGTTACAGCGGCCGCACTTCCACGGGCTCGCCCGGATTGATCTTCAATCCGCCCGGCGCGCGCGCTTCCAGCTTGAACACGAGCTTCTCGCGATTGCCGATGCTGAAGATGACGGGCGGCGTGAATTCTTCCTGCTGCGCCATGAAGGTGATCGTCGCGGTGAGATCGGGCGCGCAACCGTCGCAGGAAATGCGTACGCGCCGGCCGATCTTCACATGACCGAATTGCGATTCCGGTACGAAGAAACGCACATAGATATTCTTTGGCGGCAACACAGATAAAACCGGCGTAGACGGCGGCACATATTCACCGACGCGGAAATAGATGTCTTCCACGCGCCCGCCGACAAGCGAAACGATGCGGCGTTGCGAAAGCTGATATTCCGCATCGGCGAGTGCGGCTTCGGCCTGCGCTTCCTGCGCCCTCATCTGCGAAATACGCGCGACGGCCTGATCGCGATTGGAACGCGAAAGATCGAGCAGCGCTTGTGTACCGGCTTGCGCGCGCACGAGATTGTTCTGACGCGCAAGGTCCTTCTCCGCATAGGTCACGGTCGCCTGGTTTTGCGCAAGTTGCGATTTCATGTTGGCGAGATTTGCCGCGGCCTGATCGCGCGCGGCTTTTTCCTGTGTGTCGTTCAATGTGAAAAGTACGTCGCCGGGCTTCACCTCTTGCCCGCGTTCGACGCCGAGGTTCGCAACCCATCCGGCCGCGGGCGCCGCGATGAACGCATCTTCGCCCTCGGCATAACCGAGCCAGGGCTGGTTCGATTTCTCGCCACACGCCGTGAGCGCGAACAACAGAAGAAAAATGCAGCGTTTCATGGCGGCTCAAACAGGAGATTCGAAAATCACCCCAATATATCGCCCAAAATCGGTTAAGTATAAGGAAAGGATAGGGCCGCCGCCTGCTATCCGATCCTTGCGGCAGACACGGTGCGGCTAATTGACGGTTATCGTGGCTCGCATGCGCGGATGGATCGAGCAGAGATATTTATAAACGCCGGGCTTGTCGAATTTGAACGTGAACGTCTCGTCCTGGTCGATGGCGCCGGAGCGAAACAATCCGTCCACGCTCGTCACGGTATGCGGCTCGCCGTCGAGATTCTTCCATGTCACCGAAGAACCCGCCTTGATCGTGATGTCCATGGGCGAAAAATCGAAATTCTTGATCTGGACGACCGTCGTTTGCGGCTGACGTTGCTGTGCCGATGCACCGCCAAAGCCGAGCAGAAGCAATGCAAGTGCGAGAGCCAATTGCGTCGATTTCATAGCGAACACCTTCAAGCGAGCGTGGAATCTTTGAGGTTCAAAAACCGCGAGAGCGGCGATGTCGAAATGCTTGTCACGCCGAGCATGCGCGGCAATCGATCTGGCGGAACGGTGAGCGGCCCAGGTCCAGCACCCACGCCCGCTTCGGGTTGGGGATAGGCTGTCGAACGCGCCGTATGAAATGTGATATTGCCTTCGACCTTTTGCACGATTTGATGAATGTGTCCGTTCAACACCGTTACCGAACCAAAGCGGCGAACAAGATTCATCACCTGATCCGCATCGCCCGTTCCCCAGCCCCATGGCTCATAAATCGTCCACATCGGCATATGTGCGAACAGAACAAGCGGCGTGCTTGAAGCGCGCGCGCTCAAATCGTCCTTCAGCCATGCCAGTTGCTCATCGCCGAAACCACCCAATCCGTTCGGCTTGAAATTCATCACATTGACCAATGCCACGAAATGAACGCCCGCGTGATCGAAACTGTAATACCCCCTGTTGTTCGAAGCTTTGCCGAAGCGATTGAAATATTCCGTGCCTATGCCATCCGTCACGTCATGTTCGCCGGGCACCGTGTGAAGCTCCGTGACACGCATGGCGGAAAGCAATTGCGCCGCCGTGTCGAACTCCGCAGGTCTCGAAAGATGCGTGACGTCGCCGGTGTGAATGGCAAAAGAGGGCTGCACAGGTAACGCATTTATAAGCGC
Organism: Rhizomicrobium sp.; assembly: GCA_035483375.1. GTDB lineage: Bacteria > Pseudomonadota > Alphaproteobacteria > Micropepsales > Micropepsaceae > Rhizomicrobium. Next base: position 6,162 of record DATHQA010000228.1, read on the forward strand.
GATGGACTTGTTCAATGTGCCATTCACATCGGGATTGGCCTGTTTGTTGAATCCGACATGCGTATCGCTGATCTGCACGAACAGCGGCGTGCCGAACGCGGCGCCCTGTGCCGGCGCGCCATGTGTATCGGCAAGACTCGCGGCTTTAACAATGCCGCCGGACAGCGTGAACAATGTTCCGATCCCCGCTCCCATGCATCTGAGGGCGGCGCGGCGCGTAGTGGTGAAGTCCAAGGTCAGAATCTCCCGACATTCGGACTCAATACCGTTCGAGGCGCGGATTTATTCCCGCTCGCTACGAACCAGCGCCGTAAATTTTTTCAGCTCGGCGTTTTCCGTGTCGGACACAGCGGCGAAATCAAGATCGCCTTTTTTCCCGAACATGGCCCGATAGCCATGCCGCAGTGCCGTATCCGGCAAGGCCGCGCCGGAATCCGGCCAGACGAACAAATCCAGTTCATGCGCGCCATGCCGATAGACGACCACGGCCATATCGATATCCTTCACGCGCTGGATACGGCCGCCGGTCAACGCGAATCCGTCATCGGCGAAATCGGCCACTGGCGGAGACAACGCGATTTTACCTGCAAACCATGGTTTGACGGTGTGATGATTGCTGGACGCGACCTGAATTTCGCGGCCGTCCATCATCGCTTGCGTATGCGCAGCCACCAAAGCCTCGGGCAAACTCGCGACGGATGGCGGCAACATCAGAAATAAGGCAAATCCCGCGGCGAGCGCCATCGCAGCCGATCCGCTACCTGCGCCGATCCAGAATGCGCTGCGCCATTCGCGGGATTTTATTCCCGTGTCGGCATCGAGTTGGGCAATCACCTTATGACGCAGACTGTCGGGCGCGGCGTGCGTTGCCGCGTGATGCCGGATCAAATCGCTTGTCGCGGCCGCCGATGCAACAAATGCCCGGCATTCGGCGCAATTCTCGATGTGGCTTTCCGCATCGCGCGATGCCGCCTCATCCAATTCGCCATCGACGAAGGCTTGTGTCCGAAGCAAATCCGCGCAGGTCATTGCTTTTCTCCCGCGATCCATTTCTCCCGCACCAGCGTGCGGGCGCGCGCAAGCCGCGACATGACCGTACCGATGGGCACGTCCAGGATTTGAGCGATCTCCTGATAGGAAAGATCCTCCATTTCCCGCAGAATAAGCGCTTCCCGAAAATCATTCGGCAAAAGCGCCATGATCATATTGAGACGCCGCGCCTCGCTCGATTGTGCGGCGTGCGCCTCCGGCCCGATATCTTCGGATACGAAATCCGCGATCCCGGCATCTTCAGTACTTACGGTTTCGCGGCGCGCGCCGTCCGCCACTCTTGTTCGCCAGCAATTGCGCACGATTGCGAGGAGCCAGGGCCGGATATTCTCGCCGCGAAATCCTTCAAACGCGCGATAGGCGCGCAACATCGCGTCCTGCACGATGTCTTCGGCGTCGGCTTCCGACCGCACGAGCCATCTGGCAAGATTATAGGCCGCATCCAAATGCGGCAGGGCTTGCGCCTCAAATCTCCGGCGCCTCGTATCCATTGAGTGCCAAGACTCCGACAATCCGCATTTTATTCCGAACTATTTGCGATCGTGGTGCTGGAAAAGCCGCCGAAAATT
>DATHQA010000229.1:0-2734 GCA_035483375.1 Rhizomicrobium sp.
CATCGGCGGCTGAAGCCGCAATCGCAAGCGCCGCGCAAACACCCAGAACACAAGCAAATCTCATGGGATTTTCCTCTTCGACTGCATTTCCGCCCGGCCCGGATTTATGCCGGAGAAAAGCCGTTTCGCAAGATCGCGGCCTATGGTGCGCCGCGGAAAAGAGTCCGCTAATGTCCGCGCCCGCAACATTTAACCTCGAAGCCATGAACACCAACGCCCCCATCGTGCCCCACCTTCTTGCCCGCTGCGACGAGGCGGTGCTCGCCGCCGAAGGCCTGCTGGCCGCTGCGAAAACCTCCGTCCGCGAAATCGTGAGCGAGGACGGCAAGATTTCCGCCGCCAAGCTCGACCGCGAGCAACGCGCGGCGCATGGGCTTTCCTGGCTCGCCACGAATGTGGAGGCACTGCGCCAGATGGCGCGTTGGGCGCGCGATCTGCATCACGCCCACAAATTCGGCGAGATCGAACAGCTTCTGCTGCAGGCGGCCTTCGGCGAATACCTGGCCCAGATCGTGGGCGGCATTCCCATGAGCCAGAACGAGATCGTGCGCCCCTACGATATGGGCCTCGGCGATGACGAGATCGGGGGCTTCTGGAACGAAACCGTGCGCGAGCTTGTGGCGACGGGCAACAGGCCGGAAATCCGCACCGCCATCGGCGAATATCTCGCGCGTCATCAAGGCGCCATGAGCATCGGCGATCCCGGCCTTGACGACACGATGGGCATGATCCGCGAGCAGTTCTTCCGCTTCGCGAGTGAGAAGGTCACGCCGTTTGCGCATCAATGGCACTTGAAAGACGAACTCATTCCACTCGATGTGATCGAAGAACTATCTGCGCTCGGCGTGTTCGGTCTGACGATCCCGGAAGAGTACGGCGGCGCGGGACTATCCAAAGCCGCGATGTGCGTGGTGTCGGAAGAATTGAGCCGCGGCTATATCGGCGTGTGTTCGCTTGCGACGCGTTCGGAGATTGCAGCCGAACTCATTCTCACCGGCGGCACGAAAGACCAGAAAGAATATTGGCTGCCGAAAATCGCCAGCGGCGAGAAATTGCCGACGGCGGTGTTCACCGAACCCAATGGCGGATCGGATGTGGCCGCGTTGCGCACGCGCGCGGTGCGCGATGGCGACACGTATAAAATCTACGGCAACAAGACATGGATCACCCATGCCGCCCGCGCCGATGTGATGACGCTGCTGGTGCGCACCAATCCCGACGTTGCAGGCTATCGCGGGCTTTCGATGTTCCTCGCCGAAAAACCGCGCGGCAATGAGAAAGAGATGTTTCCCGCGCATGGCATGAGCGGCGGCGAGATCGGCGTGCTCGGCTATCGCGGCATGAAGGAATATGAAATCGGTTTCGACGGTTTCGAAGTGCCTGCCGCGAATCTGCTCGGCCGCGAAGAAGGCCAGGGCTTCAAGCAATTGATGCAGACTTTCGAAAGCGCGCGCATTCAAACCGCAGCGCGCGCCGTGGGCGTGGCGCTCGCGGCACTCGATCTCGGTCTGCGTTATGCGCTGGAGCGCCAGCAATTCGGCCAGCCGCTCATCAACTTCCCGCGCGTGCGCGACAAGCTTGCGATGATGGCGGTGGAGATCACGGTCGCGCGTCAGATCGCGTATTTCGCGGCGCATGAGAAGGACGAAGGACGGCGCTGCGATCTCGAAGCGGGCATGGCGAAATTGCTTGCCGCGCGCGTCGCATGGGCATGCGCCGACAATGCGCTGCAGATCCATGGCGGCAACGGTTTCGCGCTCGAATATCCGATCAGCCGCGTGTTGTGCGATGCGCGTATCCTCAACATCTTCGAGGGCGCCGCCGAAATCCAGGCGCAGGTCATCGCGCGGCGTCTGCTCGACGAGCGGAGTAACTAAGTGTCGCAACATCCGCTCGATCGATTGTTTGCGACAATTGCCGCGCGCAAAGGCGGCGATCCGCAAACCTCCTACACCGCGAAGCTTCTGAACGACGGCGTTGCGCGCTGCGCGAAGAAAATGGGTGAGGAAGCGGTCGAGACGGCCATTGCCGCGATGACCGACGACAAGCAGGCGCTCACGAACGAATCCGCCGATCTCCTTTATCATCTGCTTGTGCTGTGGGCGGCGAAGGGGATCACGCCCGAGGATGTCTATGCGGCGCTCGCCGCGCGCGAATCCCGTTCCGGCATCGAAGAAAAAAACGCGCGAACGAAGTAGTTCTTAGCCAGCCCAAGTCAGTTCAGAAAATAATGCGTGCCGCGTTTGAATAATGAAACGCGATTACTGACCGCATGCGCAAATGAAGCGTGCGCTATTCTTCGGTTTCGCTTTCCTTGGCAAGGCTTTTCACGAGTTCGAGCACGCGCTTTCTGACTTTCGCATCCTTGATCTTCATGAAGGCGAGGCTCAATTGCAGGCCTTCGCCGCTGGCGACGAATTCCATGACGGGCGGCGAAACATCGTCTTCGGCGAAACCGGCCTGGGCGGATTCGCTGTGTACGTCTTCGTAGAAATACGGGATTTCAACGCCCAGAATGCGGGCGATCTGGAAAAGCCGCCCGGCACCGATGCGGTTGACCCCTTTTTCGTATTTCTGAACCTGCTGGAACGTGAGCCCCAACAGCTCACCCAGTTTTTCCTGGCTCATGCCGATAAGCATGCGCCTGAGGCGCACGCGGCTTCCTACCTGAGCATCGATCGGATTTGCTTGTTTTCTTGGCACCGCTTCACATGCGTTGATGTGTTCCCTCGAG
>DATHQA010000230.1:0-12196 GCA_035483375.1 Rhizomicrobium sp.
GTATCCATTCTCGATCGCGGACGCATCACGCAACGCATGGTGCGGCCCACCGATGTCGGTTTGCCGACCGCAACACTCGAAGACCTCAAAGGCGGCACAGCGGATGAAAACGCGGATGCGATCCGCAAATTGCTGGGCGGCCGCGCGGGCGCGTTCCGCGATATCGTGCTATTCAACGCAGCCGCCGCGCTTGTCGTGGCGGATCGCGTGACGGATTTGCGCGACGGGATTTCGGTTGCGGCGGATTCCATCGATAGCGGGCGCGCACGCCGTTCGCTCGAAGCGCTCATCGATGCCTCGCGGAGTGCGGCATGAGCGTGCTCGACAATATCGCGCACTATAAGCGCCGCGAAATCGCGGAGGCGAAAGAAAAGCTGCCGCTTTCCGATCTCGAAACGCTCGCGCGCATGGCGCCCACTGCGCGCGGCTTCCGCAATGCGCTCATGGAAAAACATGCGCTTGGCGAAATCGGCCTTATCGCGGAGATCAAGAAAGCAAGTCCGTCAAAGGGGCTCATCCGCGCGGATTTCAACGTGCCCAAGCTTGCGCATGCCTATGAACAGGGCGGTGCTGCATGCCTTTCCGTGCTCACCGACACGCCCTCGTTCCAGGGCGCGCCCGTTTTTCTTGCGCAAGCACGCGAAGCGACGAAATTGCCCGTGCTGCGCAAGGATTTCATGTTCGAGGCTTATCAGGTGATCGAAGCGCGCGCATGGAGTGCGGATTGTATTCTTGTCATCATGGCGAGCGTCACCGACGGCGAAGCCCGTGAATTGCTTTCCGCCGCGCGCGCGTGGAACATGGACACGATTGTCGAAGTGCATGACGAAGCCGAACTCGACCGCGCGCTGAAGCTCGATGCCGACATGATCGGCATCAACAATCGCGACCTCAAAACCTTTGCGACCGCGACGAACGTGACCAAGCGCCTTGCGCCGCGCATTCCGAAGGATCGCCTTGTCATCGCCGAAAGCGGGCTTTCCACGCGTGCCGATCTGGACGATCTTGCAAGCATCGGCGTCACGACATTTCTCATCGGCGAAAGCCTTATGCGCGCGGATGATGTCGCCGCCGCCACGAAAGCGCTTGTCGGATGAAACACCTGAGCCATCTGGACGCGCGCGGGCAAGCCCGCATGGTCGATGTCTCGGAGAAAGAAGTCACCGCGCGCGAAGCAACCGCCGAGGCGACCATCGTTTTATCGAAAGAAGGTTTCGCCGCCGCGATCTCCGGCAATGCGAAGAAAGGCGATGTGTTCGCCGCCGCGCGCATCGCAGGGCTAATGGCCGCGAAGAAAACCTCCGAATTGATTCCGCTGTGCCATCCGATTGCGTTGAGCAAAGCCTCCGTCGATTTCGAACCGCTGCCGAAGAAGCGCGCTATTCGAATCCTCGCAAGCGCCAAGACTGCGGGTCAAACCGGCGTCGAAATGGAAGCGCTCACCGCCGCAAGCGTGGCCGCGCTCACGATCTATGACATGGTGAAGGCGGTGGATCGCGCCGCGACCATCGAAAGCGTGCGCCTGCTCTCCAAATCCGGCGGCAAAAGCGGCGTGTACAACGCCAAGCGCAAATGATCTCCGTCGAGGAAGCGGTTGCGCGCGTCACCGCCGCGTTTTCGCCCATCGGCACGGAAACGATTGCATTGAGCGATGCGCATAACCGCGTGCTCGCGAACGATGTGCGCGCGAAGCTTTCGCAACCGCCCTTCCCCGTTTCATCGATGGACGGCTATGCGATCCGCACGGAAGATGCGCCCGGCACATTGCCTGTCATCGGAGAATCTCAAGCGGGCAAACCTTTCGCGGGCACGCTCAGCGCGCGCGAAGCCGTGCGCATCTTCACGGGCGCGGTCGTGCCCGACGGCGCGGACGCCATTGTCATTCAGGAAGATACCGAACGCGATGGCGCGCATGTCATTATAAAAGTAAGCGCGCAAAAAGGCCGTCATATCCGCATCGCCGGACTGGATTTCAAAGCGGGCGATGTGCTCGCGCCTGCGGGCAAGCGCCTTACCGCGCGCGATCTCGCGCTCATCGCGGCGGGCGATATTGCGAACGTCGAAGTGCGCCGCCGCCCGCGCATCGCATTCGCGGCGACGGGCGATGAACTCTCACGGCCCGGCGAGCCACGCAAACCCGGCGGCATCGTCGCCTCATCCGTGTACGGATTATCAGCGATGATCGCATCCTGGGGTGGCGAACCCATCGATCTCGGTCTGCTGCCCGATACGATCGAAGCATTCACGAAGCTGCCGCAGGTGGATGCGGATCTTATCATCACACTCGGTGGCGCGTCGGTCGGCGACCGCGATCTCGTACAGCGCGCGCTCGAACCGCTCGGCCTCAAAGTCGATTTCTGGAAAATCGCGATGCGGCCTGGCAAGCCGCTCATCTTCGGCAGCCTCGGCGACACGCCGTTTCTCGGCCTGCCCGGCAATCCGGTTTCGACGCTTGTCTGCGCGATGCTGTTCGTGCGCCCCGCCATCGCCGCGATGCTGGGAACTTCCGGCGAGATGAATGTGCTGCGCGTCAAACTTGCCGCATCCCTGCCCGCCAACGACTCACGGCAGGACTACATAAGAGCGCGCCTCACCACGCGCGACGGCGAGCACTGGGCGGAACCTTTCGCGGTGCAGGATTCCTCGATGCTGGGCGTTCTGGCGGCCGCCGATGCCCTCATTCTGCGCCCGCCCTACGCGCCTGCCGCGCATGCCGGAGACCCTGTAACCGTAACGCTGCTGGCCCCCTAGATTTAACGTTGACAGGCTCCGTGAACCAAAGTAGAACGATTTTCCATGTTTCGGATTTGTTCGGGGCGTGGCCCCGGTATTAAGGAGACGTGGAATGCTGACCCGCAAACAATATGAGCTGCTCATGTTCATTCATGAGCGGGTGCGCGAAACGGGCATTCCGCCCTCGTTCGATGAGATGAAGGATGCGCTGGACCTCAAGTCCAAATCCGGCATCCACCGCCTCATCATGGCGCTTGAGGAACGCGGCTATCTGCGGCGCATGGAGAAGCGGGCGCGGGCGCTTGAGATTTTGAAGCTGCCCGAAAACGTGTCCGAAAACCTTCGCCCTGCCACGACCCGCAGCCAAGCGCAGCGTATCAGTCAGCCTTCTCATGGCGCACGACATGGGCGCAGTGAGGCGCGTATCCAGGCGGACACGCGCGGTGCGGGCGCGCCAAGACGCGCGGGCGGCGAAAGCGAAGCCGCGATGCAGGTTCCCCTTGTCGGCCGCATCGCAGCGGGTACGCCCATCGAGGCGCTTCAGAATCGTATCGCGGACGTGCCCGTGCCAGTCGGCATGATCGGACGCGGCGGCTCGCATTATGCGCTCGAAGTGACCGGCGATTCGATGATCAATGCCGGCATCCTGGATGGCGACACTGTCATCATCCAGGAATCCGATACGGCGCAGACCGGCGATATCGTCGTGGCGCTCGTGGATGATCAGGAAGCGACGCTGAAACGTTTGCGGCGGCGCGGCGATTCCATCGCGCTCGAGGCGGCGAACCCGGCTTACGAGACGCGGCTATACGGTTCCGATCGCGTGCGCGTGCAAGGAAAGCTTGTTGGGCTTATCCGCCGTTACTGAATCCGGCCGATTGCGATTTTGGTTTCGGGCGTTGGAGCATGCTCCAGGGCCGGTCTCCCCGTTCGCCTTCCACGGTCTTGAATTTGATTTTGTCGCCAAACCAGACCGCGTAGCCGCCGCCAATCGTGATGGCGTGCCGTCCGATCACGAGCTTGGGTTGCTGGCAAAGCCAACGCGGTCGCACCGGCGTGATGACGATGTCCGCCCGCGCACAATCCTCCGCAAGCGCTTCGATACGCAATCCCGCAGCGACCGTCATTCCGTTCGGCGCGCGTGTGATGCAACCGAATTCATCGCATCGCACAGCAGGTGCGCCCGCGACCGCTTCGTCCGGCGTGCGCGAATCGCCGTCACGCTTCAACCATTCGCTCGCGGAATATTCGTCTTTCGCTTCGCGCAAAAGTTCGAGACGGTGGCTGGATTGTCTGATCGCAACCGTCAATCCGTCGCGCGAGACAAGCAGATCCGGCTGTTTCGCCGCGAAGATCAATACGAGCGATATCGCCATCGGCAGCAATCCGAGCCACCGCCAAGCGCTTCGCCACAGCAAAATCCAAAGTCCACCGAGCGAAAGCGTTATGAGAGCGCTTATCGGCATGACGGCGACGGTCGAAACAGCACCCGGCAAATGCGAAACCCATTTGCCGACGCTGAGCATCACTTCGATTCCCCAACCCATGAGTTGAAGCGGTATCGTTTCCAATCCGAACGGCATGAGGATCACGGCAATTGCGGCCATGGGCATCACGACAAAACCCATGACGGGCATCGCGAGCAAATTGCCCAGTATGGCGTAATGCGCGGCACGATCGAAGTGATAGATCGCATACGGCGCCGTCGCGAGGCTGCCGACAAAACTCGTGATCGCGATACCGCCCATATAACGCTGCAGCGCCGCAAATCGCGGCCGCTCGAAAGCAAGCGGATTGGTCCGCGCGCGCGATTGCTCCCATTCCGCAATTGCGATGAGACTCGCGACCGCAGCGAACGACATCTGGAATCCCGGCTCGATGATGCTTTCCGGCGTGAACAGCAAAATAATCGCTGCGGCCGAAGCGAGAGACCGCATCGAAAGCGTCGGTCGATCCGCAAGTACCGACAACATCATCATGGCAAGCATGACGAATGCGCGCGAGGCGGGCGTGGCCGCGCCGCTGATGATAAGATAAAAGCTTGCGCTGCAAAGTGCCGCCAGCGCTGCCCATTTCTTGATGGGCTGCGTCAAAGCGAGTGTCGGGAACAACGCCAATATCGCGCGCACGGCCCAGAACAATCCCAGTCCCACGAGCGCCATATGCAAACCGGCAATTGCGAGCACATGCGCGAGCCCAGCATCGCGCAAGGCGGATTCATCGTCTTCGGAAATGCCGCCGCGATCGCCTGTGATAAGCGCGGCTGCAATCGCTCCCGTACTGCCCGGCAGCGCCGCATGGATTCGCTGCGACATCGCGAAGCGCAAATGCTCTATCGCGATGGAAATTTTCTCGCGGAATGTTGTTTCGCCGAAATTCGCGATTGCGCGTGGCCGCCCATAAGCATAGCCAACCGCACCGATGCGTTCGAAGAATGCAGAACGTCCGAAATCGTAGCCGCCCGGTTCCGCAGGACCCGGCGGCGGCATCAGAACGCCTTTGAATTGTATGCAGGTGCCGGGCTGCAATGCCGGATCGTCATTGCGAAACGACATGCGAATTTTCTGCGGCAACGGATTGAGCCGCTGAATAGCGAGATCATTCAAAACAGCTTGCATTCCATCGTTCTTCGCCCGAACGCTCTCGACACATCCGGAAATATTCGTCGGCGCCACTTTGTGCGTGAGGATCGGTGCGGCCACAAACTCCGTCCGGAATTTCGCAATCGAAAAACCGAAACATGTTGCTGCCAACAATCCGATGAGAAACGGAACGGCAAAGCTGCGAAAAACAGCAATCGCGCAAACGACGATGCCGATACCCGCAAATGCAAATGCGCTCCACAGCGGCGGTTCGGATGGCAACGCGAAGTAAATGCCGATACCCGCGCCCATGCCGACCGGCAACCAAAGCGCCCAGCGATCACGCTCCGCGCGCGCGCTGTTGCGCAGCCACAAAAGTGGATGCGTAAAGATGCCATGCCACCGCGCGGTCTGCGCCATGTTCTTGAACGCGCTAAAAACCGGCGATGGGCCTACCCCCGCCGGAACCGGTTTGCTAGAAGCCACAGCAATGCCGAAATAACAGTCAGCCCCTGACCAGAACCGATCATGCCAGAAAATTCGAAGCCCGTCCTGCGCTTTGCGCCCTCGCCCACCGGCTATTTGCATATCGGGGGCGCGCGCACAGCCCTGTTCAATTGGCTTTATGCGCGGCATATGGGCGGCCAATTCCTTCTCAGAATTGAGGATACGGACCGCGAACGCTCCACAAAGGAAGCGGTCGACGCGATTCTGGGCGGCCTTTCATGGCTCGAACTCAATTGGGATGGCGAACCGATTTATCAATTCTCACGCGCACATCGCCATCGCGAGATTGCCGAGCAATTGCTTGCCGGGGGCAAAGCCTATCGCTGCTATGCGACGGCCGAGGAACTTGATGCCATGCGCAACGAACAGCGCACGGCCGGCAAGCCCATTCGTTATGACGGGCGCTGGCGCGACCGCGCTCCATCGGATGCGCCGCAAGGCGCACCCTATGTGATTCGCCTCAAAGCCCCGCAAATCGGCGAGACTATTGTGCACGATATCGTGCAGGGCGATGTGCGATATACGAATGATCAGTTGGACGACATGGTGCTGCTCCGCAGCGACGGTACGCCGACCTATATGCTAGCCGTCGTCGTGGACGATTTCGATATGGGGATAACCCATGTCATCCGTGGCGACGATCATCTCAACAATGCCGCGCGGCAATTGCAGATCATTTCGGCGATGAATTGGCCCGTTCCGGTTTACGGCCATGTTCCTCTGATCCACGGGCCGGATGGCGCAAAGCTTTCCAAACGCCATGGCGCGCTCGCCATCGAGGCCTATCGCGATATGGGCTATCTGCCTGAGACGATGCGCAATTATCTCCTGCGCCTCGGTTGGAGTCACGGCGATGACGAGATCATCTCCACGGAGCAGGCTATCGCCTGGTTCGATCTCAATAACATTGGCAAGAGTCCTGCGCGTCTCGATTTCAAGAAGCTTGACAATCTGAACGGCCATTACATTCGCGAAACGGGCAACGCGGCCCTCGCAAACGAAGTTGCCGTATTTCATGCGCGCAATCATGCGGGAGCCACTCTCACTCCGCTCGCAAAAGAGCGTCTTGTAAAAGCGATGTCCGGTTTGAAGGAACGCGCAAAGACGCTTATCGAACTCGATCAGTCTGCGGAATTTCTGTATACGGATGGTCCGCAAACCTTGGACGACGCGGCCTCCAAGATTCTCGCCCCCGAAGCCCGCGGTATGCTCGCCAGCCTGTCGCTCGCGCTCGCCGCCACAGATTGGAAATCCGAATCGCTGGAACCCGCCGCCCGTGATTTTGCGGCTGCAAAAGGTTTGAAGCTTGGCCAGGTTGCCCAGCCGCTTCGGGCGACGATCACAGGGCGGGCCACCTCCCCCCCCATCTTCGCCATGCTCGAAGTGCTGGGTCGCGAGGAATCCTTAGCCCGTATAGGCGCTTACGCTGCATGAACGAAAGATGTCCATAGTATGAAGACGTACAAATTCCGGGTGACGCCGTTAACTTTCGCGCCTATATAATTGCTGCGGTGCAAGATAACGGAGGGTGCGGCGATGACGACACGAGATAGCAAGGCTGTTCCCGCGGGCAAGGCCACGCTCAATTACGGAAACCGAGCTTACGAGTTCCCCGTCTATTCCGGCAGCACCGGCCCGAACGTCATCGATATCCGCAAGCTCTATGGCGAGGCCGACGTCTTCACTTACGACCCCGGCTTCACGTCGACGGCGAGCTGTGAAAGCGAGATCACGTTCATCGATGGCGATCAAGGCATCCTGCTCTATCGCGGTTATCCGATCGATCAGCTCGCCGAGCATTCCGATTTCCTCGAGGTCTGCTATCTGCTCCTGCACGGCGAATTGCCGAACAAGGAGCAGATGGAAGGATTCGACGCCGCGATCACGAACCACACAATGGTGCATGAGCAGTTGGCGACATTTTTCCGCGGCTTCCGGCGCGATGCGCACCCGATGGCGGTGATGTGCGGCGTGGTTGGCGCGCTGTCCGCGTTCTATCACGACTCGACCGACATCAACGATCCGGTACAGCGCGAGATTGCTAGCCATCGCATGATTGCGAAAATTCCGACAATTGCGGCGATGGCGTACAAATACTCGATCGGTCAGCCATTCGTGTTCCCGCTGAACAGGCTCGGCTACACCGAAAACTTCATGCGCATGATGTTCGCGGTGCCTGCGGACGACTACAAAATCAATCCGGTGCTCGCGAAAGCGCTCGACACGATCTTCATTCTGCATGCGGATCATGAGCAGAACGCATCCACATCAACCGTTCGTCTCGCCGGTTCGTCGGGCGCCAATCCATTCGCATGCATCGCGGCCGGTATCGCATGCCTTTGGGGACCGGCACATGGCGGCGCGAATGAAGCCGCACTCAAAATGTTAGAAGAAATCGGTACGGTCGATCGCGTTCCGGAATTCGTGAAACGTGCAAAAGACAAGAACAGCAATTTCCGCCTCTCGGGCTTCGGCCATCGCGTGTACAAGAGCTACGATCCGCGCGCGAAGGCGATGCAAGTTCAATGTCATGCGGTGCTCGACGAACTCGGCATTCACGACGATCCGACACTGAAGGTCGCGATGGAGTTGGAGCGCATCGCATTGCAAGATGAATATTTCATCGAGAAGAAGCTCTATCCCAATATCGATTTCTATTCCGGCATCACGCTGAAGGCGTTGGGTTTCCCGACGAGCATGTTCACCGTATTGTTTGCGCTCGCCCGCACCGTCGGTTGGATCGCGCAATGGACGGAGATGATCGAGGATCCGCATCAGAAGATCGGCCGTCCCCGTCAGCTTTATACGGGGCCAACCGTGCGCGATTACGTCCCGCTCGGAAAGCGCTAACGCCGGTTCTTTTGCGCGAAGTCGATGAGGATGGAAGCTGCGCGCAAGCTCGGCTTCTCGCCATCTTGTCCGAGCAACTGCATCGCTTCGCTCAGTGCCTCCACTTGGCGGGCGGCAACCTCCGGATTTGTCAGCAATTCGATGACTGCGTCGCTTAAGGCTTTCGGTGTTGCGCGCGATTGCAGAAATTCCGGAATGACCCCGCGGTCGAGGAGCAAATTGATTAATGTAAAATATTTTATATCGAACAACAGCCACGCGAGTGCATAAGTCAATGCGCCGACGCGATAAGCACTTACCATTGGCGTGCGCGACAGGGCGAGTTCGGTCGTCACCGTGCCAGAAGTCGCAAGCGCGACATCTGCGGCATCGAAAGCAGCAAATTTTTCGTCATCGCTTTCAACGATATGCAATGGCGTCGGCCAATCCTTCGTACCTTGACGCACTCGCGCAGCAACATGCGGCATAGTCGGTAGGATCGTGACAAGTCCGGAGACACGCTGCGTAATCAAACGCACGGCTTCGCGATAAATCGGCAAAAGGAAACGGACTTCATTTGTTCGACTTCCCGGTAAAAGCGCCAACAGCTTTGCATCTTTCGGAATGCCAAGCTTTTCGCGTAACGCGTCGCCACCAGTCATGCGGCTCGCGCGTTCGATAACAGGATGGCCTGCGAAGACCGTGTGCAATCCATATTTCTCGAAGAACGGCACTTCGAAAGGAAGCAACGCCAGCACGAGGTCGAAATAACGCGCCATTTTCTTTGCGCGATAGGAACGCGAAGCCCAAACTTGCGGCGCGACGTAGTTGACCGTCTTGATCGATGGATCGATCTTCTTGAGGCGCTGCGCAATGCGATGCGTGAAATCGGGGCTATCGATCAGAACGACCGCATCCGGCCGGGTGGCTAGCGCAAAATCTGCAGCTTCGCGTGCGCGTTTCAGGATTTTGGGGATCTTTGGAACGACCTCACGCAGGCCCATAACTGCCGTATCATCAAGCGGGAATAGGCTTTTCAAACCTTCTGCTGTCATCGCAGCGCCGCCAACGCCTGTGATTTGTACCGTATCACCCGTCAGCGATTTCAGGCCAGCCATCAGCTGCGCACCGAGCTGATCGCCGGAAGGCTCGCCGCACACAAGCATGAACGATAAAGGTTTTTCCGGCGAACTCATGCGTTTGCGCGCGCTGCGCCCATGACGAAAATTCCCGCTGCATCGGCGGCTTGGACTACACGAGTGCGATCCAAAATAAGCGCGCCATCCGCTTCAACAGCGATACCCGCAAGATAAGAAGCTGCGACATTGCGCACAGTTTCGACGCCGATAACGGGTAAATCGGTTTTGCGATCTTGAATAGGCTTAGGCGCTTTCACGAGTACACCGCGTGGCTTGCCGGGCTTGCCACGCACGACTTCGCGCAAATTGATAACACGCTTGATCATCGCATCCGTACCTTCCGCGGCTTCGACCGCAAGCACGAGACCTTCACACACAACCGCCGCCTGTCCGATATCGAGCGCACCCATCGCGCGAACGACAGCGAAACCATGAGAGACATCCGCGCCCTGTTCCGGCGTCGGCTGGACGCGGCCCAAAACGCCTTCGCGCACGATGAGACCTGGTGCGGCATCCGTTACGCTGACGACGCGATGGCCCGCATTCTCGAACATATCGACGAGCGAACGCAGCAGCGCATCGTCGCCTTTCAATGCAGCCGCCATCACGCGCGGCGCGGCCAGCACGCCTTTCGCATCAAGCTTGATATCGGCGAAGCGCGGACGATCGACGCGGCCAAGCAAAAGCATTTCGTTACAGCCATGCTCCTTCAACGCGCGAAAAGCTTTGCCCAATTCGCCGAGCGAAACGACTTCATGGGGAAATTCTTTTACCCAATCGTCCGCCAAGCCCATCAAAGCGAGAACGAACACGCTCCGTCCGGCAGCGCGCGCACTTTCCGCCACGGAGCGAGGCAGATCGCCGCCGCCCGCGACGATGCCAAGCGTGTTATGCGTCATCGTCTTCCTGCATGCGACGGCGAGCAGGACAAATAGGGCGCTTCGCTTTGGCTAAAATGAATGCGACGATTTCCTGGATTTCAGCGATATCAGGCCACGTATCAGCGGCACGACGTGCGCGCTCATCGAGTTTGCCGTCGGCCTCAAGGAAAATTGTGCGATAAGCGGCGCGCATTTTGTGGATTGTTGCGCGCGGAAGACCTCGGCGTTTCAGGCCGACAAGATTGAGGCCATCCAGCTTGATATGCGGTCCTGTCGCGATGGCATAGGGAATAACGTCGGTGTTTGCACCACTGAGGCCGCCGACAAACGCGTTGCGGCCGATGCGGCCGAATTGTTGAACGGCGGAAGCTCCGCCCATGATAACGCCATCGCCGACTTCGACATGGCCCGCGAGCAACGCACCATTCGAAAGCGTGACATCATCGCCGACATGACAATCATGACCGACGTGACTTGCCGCCATGAAATATCCGCGGTCGCCGACGCTTGTGACGCCGCCGCCCCTGCGGCTACCTAGACTCATCGTCACAAATTCACGGATTACATTGTCCACGCCTATCACTAGACGCGTATCACGTGCATCGTTGTTGCGGATCTGGCTTTCGCCGCCAAGCACAGCTTGCGGATGCACGACGGTGCGTGCACCAATCTCCACCTCACCGGCGATCACGACATGCGAAACGAGCCGCACGCCATCGTCGAGTACCGCATGCGCGCTGACCGCACAATAAGGTCCAATCTCGACATCAACGCCGAGGCGCGCTCCGTCTTCAACGATGGCTGTCGGATGGATTTTCATCGGCACTTCCGGCGGAATCACGGATCATTGCGCTGAATTCGCCCTCGGCGCAAAGGACATCGCCCACATAGGCCTCCCCCGAGAAGCGCCACACCGGCCCGCGATGCCTGATCGCTTTGACGGGAAAGCGCAGTAAATCGCCGGGAACAACGGGCTTGCGAAAGCGCGCCTTGTCCACGGTCATGAAGAATACATTGATGTTTTTCTCGCTGAGACCAAGCGAATGCACGACGAGCGCGCCTGCGGCCTGTGCCATTGCTTCGATGATGAGAACACCCGGCATGACGGCGAAAGACGGGAAATGACCGGCGAAATGCGGTTCGTTGAACGATACGGCTTTCCAGCCGACCGCACTTTCGTGAGGCAAAATATCGGTCAGCTTTTCGACGAACAAAAACGGTGCGCGATGCGGAAGAAGTTTTTTGATGTCTTCTACATCCAGCGATGTTTTGGCAGGCACGGCGATATTCATCGTTCACTTTTCCGTTTGCGCGCAGCAAGTGCTTTTACTGCCGCGACCTGACGCATCCATTCGCGCGCGGGGATGGCAGGCTGGCCGCCATAATCACGGCCGCCCGCATATTCGCCCGACATCAGACCGGATCGCCCAATGAATCTTGCGCCATTGCCGATGGTAACGTGGTCTGTGAGACCGACCTGTCCACCCAGCACGACGAAATCGCCGATATCGCAGCTGCCGGAAAT
>DATHQA010000231.1:0-3087 GCA_035483375.1 Rhizomicrobium sp.
TGCGGTAGGGCACGCCTGCGCTGGTGAGCGTGGAGCGCGCGATATCGCATGACGTGATGAATTTCGATTTGCCGATGAGATCGAACTGGAACGAACAATCGGCCGGATCGGCTTCGACAATGACAGGAACTTTCTCGGCCGCGGCGGTCAGTTCGGGATTCACAGCGCGCGTCAACAACATAAACCCGGGAAAGAAGCTGATCGCCGCGAGGCCGAGACCGAACAACATCACGGGCTTGCGGCCTATGCGATCGGAGATGATGGCGAACGCCATGTAGAGCGGCGCGGAAATCGCCGTCACGATGATGATGAGAAGATTCACAGTCGCCGGATCGACCTTCGCGATCTTCTCGAGGAAAAACTGCGTGTAGAATTGCGCCGTGTACCAGATGACGCCCTGGCCCATCATGAGCGCGAATAGCGCGATGAGCACAAGCCGCAGATTCTCCCAATCGCCGAACGCCTCGCGCAAGGGCGAGCGCGAGAGCTTTCCTTCCGCCTGAATGCGGCAGAAGGCCGGGGATTCGGCGAGCCGCATGCGGATCCAGATCGAAACCACGAGCAGCAGGAACGAAAAGAAAAACGGTATGCGCCAGCCCCATGCCGCGAACGCGTCCTCGCCCATGATCTTGCGCGTGATGAGAATGACGCCGAGCGCGAGGATGAGGCCCAGGCCTGCCGCGACCTGAATCCATCCCGTCGCCTGTCCGCGCGAGGCGGCAGGCGCATGCTCCGCGACGTAGATCGCAGCACCGCCATATTCGCCGCCGACCGCGAAGCCCTGCAGCACGCGCAGGAACACAAGCAGCCACGGAGCCGCCATGCCGATCGCGCTTTCGTCAGGCAGGAAGCCGATTGCGAATGTCGCCAGTCCCATCGTCGCGACGGTGACGAGGAAGGTGCGCTTGCGGCCTGTGAGATCGCCGAAATAACCGAACACGATGGCGCCGAAAGGCCGTGCAAAAAATCCCGCGGCGAAGGTGAGCAGTGCGAGGATGAAACCTTCCGTCTCGCCCGCGCTTGCGAAGAAATGCTTCGCGATGATTGCGGCGAGCGAACCGAACAGGAAGAAATCATACCATTCGAAAATCGTACCGGCGGACGAGGCGGCGATGACATGCGTGAGTCCGCTGCGTTTCTGCGGTGCGGCGTCTATATGCGCCATGCGTGATGCCCTCCCGGCCCGGGCCGATTCAGGCCCTTGAACTCAGCGTATCCTATTTTTGCAGCCCACACATTGTCATGGCCCGCACTAAGGCGGGCCATGACAATTGTGGTTTAGATTTTACGCAGCGCCCGGCAGGTTTTTCGCGCGCGGGATAAGCTTTCCGCCATGGGCCTTGGCGATCTGGCGTGCCATGAGCACATCGGGCTTGTCGAAGACGAATGCGTGAAGGATCACATTGACCGTCTCGCCATCATCGGACAGCGGCAGGAACAGCGCATCGAATTGTTCGAAACCCGCGCCGAACGCGTCGGCGTTTCCACTCGCGTGAATGGGTACGCCATCGCGCGCGACGATGCGCATGACGGAGAGCACGGCATCGCGCACCGTTTCTCCCATGCGCGCGAACGCTTCGCTCACCGTTTTGCCGGTGGTCTCGGCAAGGAAATATTGCGTGACGAGCGTGCCGATGAGGCGATAACGGAATTCTTCTCCGCCCGGCAGCACATCGGCCATGATAACCCAGCCCAGATGTTCGCGCAGTTCGGACGGACGGATCTCGTTGCGCGAAGGCATTTTGCGTGGCCCCCGTTTCTCATTCCAATAGGCATGGATCGCCGCAAGCGTGGGATGATCGAGCTTGGCGGGATTGTACTCCGCTCCCATGCCGGTGACATTTCCAGCCATGACAACGCGCCTTCGAAAAACGCGGGGGACGATAGCCGATGCATCTTAACGTTCGGTTAGGGTTATGTCGCCCACCCGCAGAAAATCCTTGCGGCGCCTTAACGTTATGTATGCACGGGTTCCATGGCGATACGCCGTTTTTTTACCTTCCATAAACTTCGCGCAAAGGCCGTTGTAACTATTTGTCTTTACCGTAAGCCTCATGGCTCGATCCGAAATATTTGCGCTTGTTTGCGCTTTGCTTTTCGTGCGCGGCACGGCAAACGCCGCGTCCGTGGATGTTTCCGTTGTCGATTCCGACGGCAAACCCGCGGCGGGCGCGGTTGTTTCGCTCGCGCCGCAATCGGGCACGATGCCCGAGCCTTCGCGCATTCCGGCCGAAGCGATCATCGACCAGCGGCATCAGACATTCATTCCGCTCGCCGTCATGGTGCGGCGCGGCGGTCATGTCGTGTTCACGAACAACGATACGACGATGCATCAGGTCTATTCGTTTTCTCCCATCAAGCAATTCGAATTCGAGATCGACCAGGGCCATAAATCCGCGCCCGTCGTGTTCGACAAGGCGGGCGTCGCGGCTATCGGTTGCAACATCCACGACAACATGGTCGCGTTCGTCTATGTCGCGGATTCGCCATGGACGGCGATGACGGATGCGGATGGACATGCGCATTTCGCCGATGTGCCCGCGGGCGCTTATCGCGCACAAGCCTGGCATCCGCGTCTTGCGCCCGGCGCAAAATGGCCGTCCGCCGCGCTCAACGTACCGAGCGCAGCGACGCTTTCACTGTCCGTGCCGCTGACGGCGCCGCAGACGATGAAACATATGCATATGGAAGATTATTGATGAGCTTCCGCCGCCGCCTCGCTCTGTTCGTGATCGTCACGCTCGCCACCGTGCAGGCGCTGACGGCCGTTCTCGGCTATGGCTTTTTGCGCAGCGGCCTCGTGCAAAAGGGCGAGCGCGAGATGGTGGCGGAAAGCGCGCTGTTCACGCGCCAGCTTTCGATCCTGACCGAGCGCATGACGGACGGCGTGGAAGTGCTTTCGCTCGATTATGCGCTACGCCAGGCGATCGCGCAAAACGATTACGACACGCAATTGTCCGCGCTGCGCAATCACGGCAATCGCATCGGCGCCACGCGCATGATGCTGGTCGGTCTCGATGGCGATATCGCCGCCGATACGGGCATGGTGCATCTCGCGCGCACGCCGTTCCAATATAAAGGTCTGCT
>DATHQA010000232.1:0-3310 GCA_035483375.1 Rhizomicrobium sp.
TTCTCCACATAATCGGCCACACGCACCTTCGGCACGGCATGATCGGTGATGTAGAGCTGGCCGTTGATCATATGGATGCGATCGCCCGGAAGGCCGATGAGCCGCTTGATGTAATCGGTCGAATTGTCTTTCGGGAATTTGAAGACGATGACGTCGCCGCGGTCCGGCACGCGCCCGAAGATACGCCCCGGAATCGGCGCGAGCCCGAACGGAAACGAATAGCGGCTGTAGCCATAGGCATATTTCTCGACGAACAGATAATCGCCGATGAGCAGCGTGTTCTCCATCGAGCCGGAGGGAATGTTGAACGGCTGGAAGAACAGGCTGCGGATCACGACCGCGATGAGCAGCGCATAGACGATCGTTTTGACCGTTTCGCCCCAGGTTTCGCCCTGGCGCGCGGGCGGTGCGTCGTTCGTGACGGTTGCGGGCGCTGTCGCGGGCGGGCTCGTCGTGTCGGTCATGGGCTCGTCTGTCATGGCGGCGGAAAGAAGCGGACGGGGGCCTCAAGGTCAAGCCGATGCCGCTTTAATCATTTAGGGCGGCGGCGGCGGATTACGAGGGTTCCGCGCTGATAATGACAATGGCTTGGGCGAGCGGAAAATCATCCGTGATCGTGAGATCGATCTTCGCGATGTGGCCCGCGGGCGTGATTTCATGAAGCCGCTTTAATGCCCCACCCGTGAGCGTCATGCTCGGCTTGCCGCCGGGCAGATTCACCACGCCCATGTCGCGCCAGAAAACGCCTTTACGAAGCCCGGTTCCCAATGCTTTCGAACATGCCTCTTTCGCCGCGAAACGCTTGGCATAAGAGGCCGCGCGCTGCGCACGGCCATCGGATTTCTTGCGTTCGACTTCGGTGTAAAGGCGGTCGAGGAAACGTTCGCCATGACGTTCGATCGTCTTCTCGATGCGGCGGATATCGATGAGATCGGAACCGAGACCGATGATCATGGTTCGTGGCTCCGTGCTTCATTCATCAGCATTCTCATGCGCCGGATTGCCGCATCGAGGCCCGTGAAGATCGCTTCCCCGATGAGGAAATGGCCGATGTTGAGTTCGCGGATTTCCGGAATTGCGGCAATGGGCCTCACCGTGTCGAAACCAAGACCATGGCCTGCATGCACTTCAAGACCGAGCGAAGCGCCATAGGCGGCGGCCTTGCGAATCTTGTCGAGCAGCGCGTCGCGCGCCTGCGTATCGTCATGCGCGGCGGCTTCGCAATAAGCACCTGTGTGAAGTTCCACAACCGGCGCGCCGAGCGATTTCGCGGCGTCGATCTGGCGGATATCGGGTTCGATGAACAACGACACGCGGATATTCGCACCGCTCAGCCTGCGCACGAAAGGCGCGAGACGATTGTGCTGCCCCGCCGCATCGATACCGCCTTCGGTCGTGCGCTCCTCGCGTTTCTCCGGCACGATACAGGCCGCATGCGGGCGATGGCGCAAGGCGATGTCGAGCATCTCATCCGTCGCCGCCATTTCGAGATTGAGCGGCAGTGCGATCTCGCGCGCGAGGCGGTCGATATCATCGTCGGAGATATGACGGCGATCCTCGCGCAAATGCGCCGTGATGCCGTCCGCACCCGCGTCCTTGGCAATATATGCCGCGCGCAACGGATCGGGATGCGCACCGCCCCGCGCGTTCCTGATCGTCGCGACATGGTCGATATTCACGCCGAGGCGGAGATAACTCATACGTGCCTCACAAACAGGAATCAGGAATATGTAGCAGTGCTCCCGCGTAACAAAGCGTTATAAATAAAATAGTCGGACTCAACCAACCGATCACAATCGACCACAAGATAGACCCAAATTTGGCAAGCGTACCAAACTGCCCGCTCCAAATTCCAAATATGTAACTCAGAAAAATAAGTAACCCGGCAGCGATTGGTGATCCGAACATGATCGGCCGTTGCATCGTTAAAGCAAAACAGTAAATGCAGAGCGGACCAAGAATAAGAGACGCAATCGCAAATAAGGCAATGCGCATTGATCTACTTATAGCTCGCGGCGCAGCCATCACGTCGCTCACGCCAGTCCCCTGCTGCCGGGTTTGATCGCGGGCGTGTCGCGTAGATGCGCGGGCAGTTTGTCGGCTTCCCATGCGGGAAATTTCACGCGCGCGAGTGCAATGAACTTCACGCCGACTTTCGCCTTGCCGCCGGAACGGTCGATGAGGCATGCAGCCGCAACAGGTTTCGCGCCCGTCGCGCGGATCGCATCCAGGCATTCGCGCGAGGACAGGCCTGTCGTTACGATGTCCTCGACCATGAGCACGGGCTGCCCCTTCTCCAGCGTGAAGCCGCGCCGCAATTGAAACTGGCCGTCCTGCCGCTCGACATACATCGCAGGCAGGCCCAATTGGCGGCCCATTTCATAGCCCGGCACGATGCCGCCGACCGCCGGCGAAACGATAGCGGTGAATTTCGTTTTCACTTCGGTGCGGATTTTCTCCGCCAGCGCTTTGCACAATTTCGCGGTGCGTTTCGCATCCTGAAACACGAGCGCCTTTTGCAGGAACACATCGGAGTGCAGCCCGCTCGAAAGCAGGAAATGGCCGCGCAGCAATGCGCCCGCCTTTTCGAATTCTTTAAGAACCTGTTCGGAGGTCATGTCACCGTTTCCTGTGGCCCACGCACGCGATCGACCGATTCGACTGCAGCGTTCACGCGTAGCGCGCCCAAAATATTTTGCAGATGCGCAAGATCGCGCACCTCGATATCGAGCAGAAATTCGAAGAACAGCGGATTGCGGTTCACGATCTTCAGATTGAAGATATTGCCGCCATTGTTGCCGATAACGGTGGCAAGCGCTGCAAGCGATCCCGGCTCGTTCTTCGCGCGCACAAGCACGCGCGCGACGGATGGCCCGCTCTCCGCAGCATTGCTGCCCCAGGCGACATCGAGCCAATCCTCCATGCCGTGCTGCGCGCGCTCAAGTTCGCTGCAGTCTATGGTATGAATCACAACGCCCTCGCCCGGCACCATGAGGCCCACGATGCGGTCGCCCGGCAACGGATGGCAGCATTGGCCGAGGTGATAGGAAATGCCTTCAGTCAGGCCGCGAATGGAAATGCGCTTGGCCTTGTCGGGTTCAGAAAACGATGCCGCCTTGCGCCGCTCGGGATCGCGTTTCAATTCCGGAAACACGGCCTCGAGTACTTCATGCGCGCGCAAGGCGCCACGCCCTACTTCGGCATAGACGTCCTCGGCCTTGTGCAAATGCAGCTTCTTCGCCACTTCCGCGATGGCCTTTTCCGTAACCTGGAAACCATCATCGGTGAAGACCTTCTCCAGTATCTTCTT
>DATHQA010000233.1:0-2336 GCA_035483375.1 Rhizomicrobium sp.
GACGACACGATCGGCGCCGCCGATGTCGTCAACTGGATCGGCCACGAGCATGAGGCCTATTTCGCGGCGGGCGGTCTCGGCATCCTTGTGGGCGATGGCGCATTGCCGCATCCGGGCCCGGAGGACATTCTGGAGGTCTACTACAACGCCGCCCTGTTGAAAGAAGTCCACCTGACCCTGGATAGCCAGTTCATCGACAATCCGGCCTATAATCGCGACCGCGGCCCCGTTGTGGTGGTCAGCGGTCGCATCCACGCGGAAATTTAAGGTATAAAGTCGCGCTTTCGACCCGGCCGGAACTTCCCGCCGCACCGGGCATTGCTAGAATGTCCCTGATTTTCCAGCCAAATTTCCGGAGCCGGTGCCTTTGATCGCAAGCCCCCGAACCGCCTCAATACCCGATGACGCGCCCCGCCAGGGCCGCCGCGCGCTGCTCGCCTTCCCGCGCTACACGCCCTCCTTCGGCACGTTCGAATATGCCTATCCGATCCTCGGCGTAAAGGCGTTCATGCCGCCGCAAGGCCTGCTCGTGATTGCATCCGCGTTGCCGTCCACATGGGAAGTCCGTTTCGTCGACGAGAACATTCGCCCGGTGCGCAAGGCCGATTTCGAATGGGCCGATGTCGTGTTCGTCAGCGGCATGCACATCCAGCGCACGCAAATCCATGACATTTGCGCACGCGCACATGCGCATGACAAACCCACGGTGCTGGGTGGGCCTTCGGTTTCGGCGTGCCCGGAATATTATCCGGACTTCGATTATCTGCATATCGGCGAGATGGGCGACGCGACCGAAGAACTCTTCGCGCGCCTGGAACGCGACATCTCGCGTCCCGGAAAGCAGATCCAGCTTACGACGGATGTGCGCCGCGAGCTTTCGGATTTTCCCCTGCCCGCTTACGAATTGTGCCGCCTCGAGCAATATTTCATGGGCAGCATCCAGTTCTCGAGCGGCTGTCCCTATGATTGCGAATTCTGCGATATCCCCGCGCTTTACGGCCGCAATCCGCGGCTTAAAAATCCCGAGCAGATCACCGCCGAACTCGACAAGATGCGCGTGCATGGATTGCGCAATGCCGTTTATTTCGTGGACGACAATTTCATCGGCAACAGGCGCGCGGTGCGCGAGCTTCTGCCCGTGCTCATCGAATGGCAGAGGCGCAATCGCTATCCGCTGACCTTTGCATGCGAAGCGACGCTCAATATCGCCAAGCGGCCCGAAATCCTTCAAGACATGCGCGAGGCGAAATTCGAAACCGTGTTCTGCGGCATCGAAACGCCGGATCCGGAGGCGCTGCGTTCCATCGACAAGGCGCACAATATGATGGTGCCGATGTTCGAGGCCATCGAAACGCTGAACAATTATGGCATGGAAGTCGTCAGCGGCATCATCATGGGCCTCGACACCGACACGCCGCTTACGGGTGACGCGGTGATGGCATTCATCGAGCGTTCGCAGATCCCGGTTCTCACGATCAATCTGCTGCAGGCGCTGCCGCGCACAAAGCTATGGACGCGGCTCGCGCATGAGGGGCGCCTTGTGAATGACGACGAGCGCGAATCCAATGTGCTGTTCCACATGCCCTATCAACAAGTCATCGAAATGTGGCGCGAGTGCATTGCGAGGGCCTATGATCCCGAAGCCTTATTCCAGCGCTTTGTGCACCAGCTCGACGCGACCTACGCCAAGCGGCTCAATCCGCCGCGCGAGGTGACGGGGAAAATGGTGCGCGAAGGCATGGGCATTCTTGCGCGGTTGCTGTTCATCGTCGGCATCACAAGCCCCTATCGCCGCACGTTCTGGCGTTTCGCATGGCCGCTGCTCAAGAAAGGCGATATCGAGCGCGTGGTCGCGGTCGGCCTCGTCGCCCATCACCTCATCATGTTCTCGCGCGAAGCCGCCTCCGGCCGGCAGAATGCGTCATTCTATTCCCGCAAATTGCGCAACGCCGAAGTACCCGCACAGGCTGCCTAACAGCTATCCGCCGATGCCAACGCTGACCGTGGCAAACGGCCCGTAGAAAGCGCGCGTCACGTTGCGATAGCTATCCACACCGCCATCTATTCCGCCGAAGAAGAAATCCGCGCGATAACCGACCGTCACTTTCGCGGCAGGCAGATTGAACGACAGCGCTGCATTAGCGCCGAGATTGGGAATGATGCGGTTGCGCCCTCTCGTGAAACCCGAATATGTCGAAACACCATGCGTAACCACCTCCGATATGAGATAGTGATGGCGATTTTCCACATCCAGCATCGTTTTCTGTTTGCCGAACAGCAGCGCGCCGTTCACGCCCCAGTCGAGCGACAGATTGCTATCCGCAAGCAAAATAAGC